>NZ_DJAS01000027.1:0-22020 GCF_002429765.1 Sphingobacterium sp. UBA5996 | reverse complement strand
ATTTGAGACAGCTTCTTTTTTATTGATAACGTAAGCTGGTATTGGATGAGTTAGCGCGTACGGTAGCTACATGTCTACTGAAGAAATATGTCGAAAAGCACTCCTATTTTAATTTTTGGTGTAATAATTGTGTTACTTTTAATGCAACAATTCTATTACATTATGTCGAAATTACGTCTTATTACAGTGTTATACCTGTGTTTAGCTTTAAAGTTTGGAGTTGCACAAGAATATGTTCGATTAGATAAAGATAGCTACCAGCTCCATTTATCAGAATATCCAAAAGATACGATCCGGATACTTGAAAAAGGAAGAAAAGCGAAGTTGAAGCCGGGTAAGTATATTTTGCAGAAAAATCAGTTTATGGGGCTTTCAAACGCATTTATTTCGATTAATCAGGACGGTATAGTCGAGCGGGATTTTAAGATTGAAAATGATGGCAAACAAGGTGTTGTTGTTGTACGACATGGTGTATTGCAGCAAATGAATGTGAAAGCTGCCACCTTGCCAGACTTTCAATATACAATAACGGATACTTCAAGTGTGCAGCGTAATTTTAAGAATGGGAAAATCAGTCAGGAAAAAACGGTATTTTACGGAGCTGCAAATAATGGAAAAAAAATAACAAAGGTATTTTTTGATAATTATTATACGGTTGAGAATGATTTTGACCATACTAGAGCTAACTACAGTTTAGACAATACATTAATTTACAGTGCCAAATTGAATTGTAGTGGGCAAATACAGGAATCAAAGTTATTTGATGCTCATGGGCAATTACTAAAGCATACCTATCGGAAAGCTAAAGTTGAGTATATTGATGTATATCAGAATAATAATCTTGTCGAGCGGAAATATAAACTGGATAATCGCCTTTACCATGAGTATTTCAAGAATTCATTGCTCGTGCAAAGGGTAGTGGAGAAGAAGGATAAAGGGAATATCGAGAAGTATGTTTATAATGCGTCGGGAAAATTGATGGATAAAAATACCGGGGGCTAATGGAAAACACAAGCCTAATCAAGCAGAGATCGCTATATTTTTGCATTTTAAAAATATAGCGCTACCTTTGTGAAGCAATGAAGAAAATGAACAACATATTACGTTTTCCGTTTTTCTGTAATTATTATCGCCCGATAGTCGTTCGGGACCCCTATGCCTATTAAATTAAGAAATTAAATTATCATTTATAGCTAAGCCCGAACATAACGTTCGGGCTTTTTTTATTTTATATAACATTATGTTAAAAGAGTTAGAAGAAAACATTGAAATTATTTTACCGAAGACAGGACTTGCATCGAAGTTGAAGGAAGCTCAAGAAAAGAATCGTTCATTAATTATAAAACTTGGTTTTGATCCCACAGCGCCGGACCTTCATTTGGGGCACGCTGTGGTATTGAAGAAGCTAAGACAGTTTCAGCAGCTGGGTCACGAAATCGTAATTTTGGTGGGCAGCTTTACGGCCCAGATTGGAGATCCTACAGGGAAAAATAAAGCTCGTAAACCGTTGTATCAGGATGAGATTGCCCATAATGCGGCTACCTATATTGCGCAACTGTCTAAGATTATTGATGTTTCAAAAGCAAAAATTGTTTTTAATGGTGACTGGTTGGATCAGCTAAATTTTACAGAAGTTATTCAACTGGTGTCGAAAGTCACTGTTGCCCAGCTCCTGCAGCGTCATGATTTTAGTAAGCGTTTAAACGAGAATCGGTCAATAGCCATGCATGAATTGCTTTATCCAATATTGCAGGGCTTTGACTCCGTGCATATCAAAAGCGATATTGAAATGGGCGGAACAGATCAAATGTTCAATTGCGCAATGGGACGGCAGCTACAGGAATCTTTTGGACAAGATCCACAAATAGTGCTGTGTATGCCCTTGTTGCGCGGGCTGGACGGAAAAGAAAAAATGAGCAAATCATTAAACAACACGATCGGTCTTTTGGATGATCCGAATGAAATGTTTGGTAAAACCATGTCAATTCCAGATCATTTAATTCCTGAATACATCGACTTGACAACAGATTTCAATCAGGAAATCAAACTTGGAATGAAGACCCGTCTTGAAATGGGGGAAAATCCAATGGAAATTAAGAAACTTATAGCACATAATCTTGTAGTCCAGTACCATGGCGATGCATTTGCGTTGGCTGCGAATGATTATTTTGTCAATCAATTTCAGCGTAAGAAATTGGAAGAAAAAGCTTTTTTAGAGGTGTCTTGTCAAACATTGCGCGAGCAGTTTGGTGAAAAGGCCAAACTGGTTGATCTGTGTTATTTCCTGAAAGGATCGACAAAGTCAGCGATGAGACGATTGATTATAGGCGGAGCTGTGCGGATCGATTCCATAAAACAGTTGAATCCGGATCTGACGATCTATGTAAATGCGGGGCTTAAAATAAAATTAGGCAAAAGAAGTTATTTTAAAGTTGTTTAGTATGGTTTTGGAAAGTATACTATTGTAATATTTTGTGAAAATCAGATAATTAACATGGTAATGCTTTACAAAGCCGTATATATTTTTTACCTTCATATTGAAGTCACACACTTTATTTTTTCATACCAATTATAGATGGAAACTTACAATAATACAGTTTTGGAGCAGTTGCCCCAACATCTGAAACGCTATGTTGTTGCGCAGAGATACGAACGCTATACCGCCTTAGATCAGGCACTGTGGCGTTATGTTATGCGTCAGAATTATTCATTTTTGAAAGATGTAGCGTATTACCCCTATATCCCCGGATTGAAAAAAGCGGGGTTATCCATTGAAACTATTCCCAATCTACAGGAAATGAACGATAGTCTAAAATTGATTGGCTGGGGAGCAGTGACAGTAGACGGTTTTATCCCGCCAGCAGCCTTTATGGAATTTCAGGCACATCGTGTATTAGTTATTGCTGCTGACATACGCCAATTGGAACATATTGAATATACTCCAGCCCCGGACATTATTCACGAGTCCTCTGGTCACGCACCAATAATAGGGGAGGCTGATTATGCAGCATACCTCCAGTATTTTGGAGAGATAGGCACAAAAGCACTCTCGTCAGGAAAGGATTTTGAGCTCTATGAAGCTATCCGCCAATTGTCTATTTTAAAAGAGCAAACAACCACGACCACAGTTGAGTTGGCTGCAGCAGAGAAAAATTTACAGACTATTCAGCAAAATATGGGCGAGCCATCGGAGATGGCACTGTTAAGTAGGCTGCATTGGTGGACTGTGGAATATGGGCTGATAGGAGATGCTCTTAACCCTAAGATTTATGGAGCAGGTTTATTGTCTTCCATTGGGGAGAGTGCAAGCTGTATGCAAGATGATGTACCCAAATTGCCATACGATTTATATGCGATTGAGTATCCGTACGATATTACCAAGCCACAGCCACAGTTGTTTGTTACTCCGGATTTTGAGCATCTAAGGATGGTGTTGGATAAATTTGCCGATACCATGGCTTTTCGAGTTGGAGGCAAACAGAGTGTTGAAAAAGCAATAGACTGTCGTTCTGTTTGTACTTTAGCGTATAGTTCTGGTCTGCAAGTGTCGGGAATTTTTACCTCAGCCAACGTCGATAAAAATCTTTCGTACATCCAGACACAGGGGCCTACAGCTTTGGCATTCGCGGGTAAGCAGCTCGAAGGACACGGTATAAATTATCATAGCGAAGGATTTGGTTCTCCAGTAGGAAATTTGAGAGATGCAGATCATGATCTGGAAGATTTTGATGACGCAACATTGATCCAATATGGTATAGTTGAAGGCCAGCAGTGTCTTTTAAACTTTGCTTCCGGAATTACGGTTGCAGGAACTGTTCAACGTATTTTCCGTCAATTTGACAAGATTGTTTTGATTTCATTTACCTCCTGTCGAGTATATCGTGGTGAAGATGTTTATTTTAGACCCGAATGGGGGCCGTATGATATGGCTGTCGGATCGGAGATTGTATCTGTTTTTGCCGGCGCCGCAGATAAAGATGCCTATGAAGCTCTGGAAGAACATCTCGATCACGCTTCGTCTTCAAAGTCTAATGAACCCGAAGATGTAAAGCTAGTGAACCTTCATGCGGCGATACGGAGCTTGCGGGAAAAAGGGTTTGATGAAGAAGCGTGGCTTGCTATCTTCAATCTCTTTGGATCGGAAAATGCGGATCATTGGTTAGGTTTGGTCGAGTTATTTGAAATTGCTCAGGCTAATGGTGCAGAAGAGTTAACTAAGCTGGCTGAAGAGCAGCTCTTGGAATTTATCGATCGATATGCATATTTAAAAAAACTGATCGATGATGGACTGCGTGTTGCAAAGGAGGAGGCTATAAATAATCAGTAAGGAATTAGTGTATAAAACAGTATGCTGAAGCTAAACGTTGAAAAAGTTGTTTAAATCTCAAAAGGGAGCTGTCTAGTCTTTGGTTAGCTCCCTTCCTTATCATTCATTAGAATGATACTTGCAATGCTATTTGCCAGGCTTTGTCTATTTGTCCTTCATCCAATAGCTTCCCAACGTATTCATGAACTTTTTCGCTGAATTTTGATGGACTGTCTTCAAAGTTCAGTTTCAGGTAGTTTAGGTACTTATCCGCTGGTTGTATATTTTTTAATGTGGGTAGGGCTTCGACATTGGCCAACAAGCCGAGGTGGTTTCCGGTCAGTACATTAGAGAATCTAATTTTTTCCGGAAGTTGATCAATACCAATTCCAAGGCTACGGAGGGGCTTTGGTACAATAAATAGATTTTCATCGGTGACGCGGCAGTACCAGTCACCACCGAGTCTAGCGACCAAGTCCAAATCTTTTTGCTCAATGGTATTATCCTTGCCCAATAAGTGTTTATGGACATGCATATACAGGATCTCGGCAATAACAAGATTACCAGCCCCAGGTTCATCGCTTAAAGCGACAATCTCTTTAACCCGACATTCGAGCTGGACTGGAGATTCGGCTACTCGTGGTGGCGCCACCTGAATAGAAGGCACAGCAGTAAAGCCAGACTTATCGAATTCATTTATTTCCTTCGCATATTCGGTGCTGGCAAGAGATTGCTGCTGCACCATATCGTAGTTGACAATATTGATGACGACTTCCTTTACTTCCTGTATGTTATCCAAGGTATGCTTGGTGCTGCCATCGCGCATCCGCCGCAGGGGTGAAAAAACACAGATAGGCGGCTGATGGGACATCAGGTTGAAATAGCTGAAAGGACTTAAGTTTACGTTTCCATTGCGATCTATTGTGCTGGCAAAGCAAATTGGACGGGGGGCAATAGCATATTTAATTAAATTATCGATGATAGCTTTGTCCGCTGCAGACTCAAAGGTCGTCGTTTCGAAAGGTGATGTCATATTCGGTAGATTTATGAATGATGTAGAACAATAGAATTGGAAAGTTTTCCGAGTGCGGTGATCTCCAATTCAATCTCATCGCCAAGGTTGAGCCATTGATCTTTATGGTTAGGGTCTTTTAAGCGTGCCGTGCCATTAAGTTCAAGAAAGCAGCCTGTTCCAACAGTGCCTGAACCGATCATATCACCAGGGAAGATCTCCACACCGTAAGAAGCCCGCTCAATAATTTCAGCAAAAGTCCAGTGCATGCTTGCAAAATTACCCGCTGAAACTTGTCTGCCATTTACTTTACAAGTCATATCGAGATCATAACAGTCGCCAATATGCCCCGCAGCTGCTTGAACTTTATAGGGCTCCAACTCATCTTTTGTAACTAACCAAGGTCCAATTGCTGTTGCAAAATCTTTACCTTTAGCAGGCCCCAAGCTTAATTTCATCTCTTCCATCTGCAGTTTTCTTGCGCTAAAATCATTCATGATCATGAATCCTGCAATGTACTCATCTGCTTTAGCGGCAGAAATGTTAATTCCCGACTTATTGATGACGATAGCGATCTCAAGTTCGAAATCAAGTTGATCTAAATGTAATGGCATACAGGGTATAGGCCCAGGGCCTTGTATTGCCTGATGATTTGAAAAATAGAAAACAGGAAATTTGTCAAATTCGGGGATCATTTCAAGTCCACGGTTTCTTCTCGATGTTTCCACATGCTGACGAAATGCGTACGCATCACGAAAAGAACTTGGATGAGGTACCGGAGCAATAAGCTGTGTGTCCTGTAACAGATGATAAGGTCTTTCGATCGTTCCCTGGACCAAAGCATGCTCAAATTCCTGGAGCGCACTCATGGTCTTTTCACCGCCTTTTAGAAAATCTGACATATTTTTAGGAAGAGTTTGATCGATTGCTGAACAAGGATAAAATCGGTCGGCTATAACCATGCCCAATTCTTGTTGACCATTTTCAGTGCTGGTGGCAATTCTCATATATCGTGTGTTCTATTTGGTTATTCAATGTTGTTGGCATTTGACACAAATATATTGTATAAGATTTGAAAAAAATATTCTTCTCTTGAAAATAGAAAAATATTCTTACCTTTATTAAAGCATTATAAACTATAAAAAATGATTCATTGTCGCGTACATCGCTTTGCGTTTTCCGTGCCCTATATTGCTTTTAACAGAGCAATTATAGCTGATATCGTTTTTGCACAATACTAACCTTCTCTTTTAATACTTGCCAATGGTCCTATTGGCAATTGGGATATTCATTTAATTTTATAACCGTTTAAATCGTAGAATTATGCCATTTTATGTTAAACAAGGGCAAATTCCAATGCAGCGACATACTGTTTTTAGAAAGCCCGATAATATGCTTTATGCTGAGGAACTCGTATCCACCCATGGTTTTTCAAGTCTTTATTCTTTGGTGTATCACTGCCATCCACCTACATTAGTCAAGCAAATTAGAGACCCCTACGATGTATCGCCCAATATCGCCCGGGACAAACATCTTAAGCACACCAGCTTAAAAGGATTTCAGGTGCAGGCTAAAGATGATTATCTCGAAAGCCGAACGCCCGTGCTGGTTAATGAGGATTTGCACATATCTTTGGCTGCTCCACGTCAATCTATGGATGATTATTTCTATAAAAATAGCCAGGCAGATGAGATTGTCTTTATTCATCAAGGAAGCGGAAGATTAAAGACTGGATATGGAAATATCCCATTTAAATATGGCGATTATTTAGTGATTCCCCGCGGAACGATTTATCAAATGGAGTTTGAGCAAAAAGAGAATCGATTGTTTATCGTTGAATCGTTTTCTCCTGTACGTACGCCCAAACGGTATCGTAATGAATTTGGTCAATTGATGGAGCATGCTCCCTTTTTTGAACGCGATATTCGGGTGCCGCAAAATTTGGAAACCTTTGATGAGCTGGGGGATTTCGAAGTGAAAATCAAGAAACAAGGGATGATTTATCCTTATGTCTACGGAAGTCATCCATTTGATTTTATTGGTTGGGATGGCTATCATTTTCCTTGGGCCTTTTCGATTCATGATTTTATGCCGATAACCGGCAAATTACATCAGCCGCCACCTGTCCACCAGACCTTTGAAACAGACAGCTTTGTACTGTGCAGCTTTTGTCCACGTATGTATGATTACCATCCCAATTCGATTCCCGCACCGTATAATCACAGCAATGTAGATTCGGATGAAGTGCTGTACTATGTCGATGGCGATTTTATGAGCAGAAAGTCTGTTGAAAAGGGACAGATTACGTTGCATCCAGGTGGTATACCTCATGGGCCCCATCCAGGTACAGTGGAAAAAAGCATCGGACAGGTTAAAACCGAAGAACTGGCTGTGATGATCGATCCTTTTCGACCATTAATGCTTACTCAAGAAGCGCTCAATATAGAAGATCCAGATTATTATAAGTCTTGGATGAGTTAGAATAATAAAACAAGAGTAACCTTTATATAAATTATGGCAAATACATTTGCAGAAAAGATTGCCCAAGCGCAAGATTTTTTACCTATTAATGGAACAGATTATATCGAATTTTATGTTGGCAATGCCAAGCAAGCGGCGCATTACTACAAGACAGCCTTTGGCTTCCAGTCGGATGCTTATGCCGGCCCTGAGACAGGAGTTCGAGATCGGGTATCTTATGTGCTAAAGCAAAATAAGATACGTTTAGTGCTTACTACGGCACTAAAATCTGACCATCCCGTCTCAGAGCATGTTAAAAAACATGGTGATGGCGTTAAAATATTAGCTCTTTGGGTGGATGATGCCCGAAAAGCATTTGAAGAAACAACAAAAAGAGGAGCGGAGGTATATCAGGAACCACAGCTTCTGAAAGATGAAAACGGCGAAGTCTGGACTGCCGGTATCTATACCTATGGCGAAACGGTGCATCTATTTGTCGAACGAAGGAATTATTCCGGTAGATTTATGCCTGGATATGAAAAATGGGAAAGTGATTACAATCCAAGCGAAACAGGTTTGCTTTATGTAGACCATTGTGTTGGTAATGTCGGATGGAATAAGATGAACGAAACAGTGAAATGGTACCAAGATGTGATGGGTTTCGTCAACATCCTATCTTTCGATGACAAGCAGATCAATACAGAGTATTCCGCGCTAATGAGTAAAGTGATGAGTAATGGAAATGGCTATGTTAAGTTTCCGATCAATGAGCCAGCCGAAGGAAAAAAGAAATCACAAATCGAAGAATACCTCGAGTTTTATGAGGGAGAAGGAGTGCAGCATGCCGCACTGGCAACGAAAGACATTGTTGCTACGGTGAAAGCACTTAAAGCAAGAGGAGTAGAGTTTTTGGGTGCGCCGCCCGAAGCATATTATGATATGTTACCTGAAAGGGTTGGAAGAATTGATGAAGAAATAAAGATCATTCAAGAACTCGGAATTCTGGTTGATCGTGACGAAGAAGGGTATCTGCTGCAGATCTTTACAAAACCTGTAGAGGATAGACCAACTTTATTTTATGAGATCATCCAACGCAAAGGAGCGCAGAGCTTTGGAGCAGGAAATTTTAAGGCCCTTTTTGAAGCAATAGAACGTGAACAGGAACGTCGAGGAAATTTATAGAAGCATGGAAGAGATGAAAGAATTGTTACGGGCCTTTGAGCATAAAAGCCCAGAAGTTGTTTTCGAATGGAAGGATAGTGAAACGGATGCAAGAGGATGGATTGTGATTAATTCTTTGCGAGGAGGTGCTGCCGGTGGTGGAACACGGATGCGGGCTGGGTTGGATAGGCACGAGGTGGAATCGTTGGCAAAAACAATGGAGGTCAAGTTCACTGTATCGGGACCCGCAATTGGAGGGGCAAAATCGGGGATTGATTTCGATCCACATGATCCACGGAAAAATGAGGTTTTGAAGCGTTGGTTTAAGGTAGTTACGCCGTTATTGAAAAACTATTATGGTACAGGTGGTGATTTGAATATAGACGAAATTCACGATGTCATTCCTCTGACTGAAGAATATGGACTGTGGCATCCCCAAGAAGGAATTCTGAATGGTCACTTTAAAGTAAATGAAAGCAATCGTATTCATCAAATTGGACAATTGCGATATGGCGTTTCCAAAGTATTGGAGGATAGTTCCTACAGTCCAGATCTGAGGCGTAAGTACAAAGTGGCAGATATGATCACTGGTTATGGTGTGTCAGAGTCAATTCGTCATTATTATCAACTTTTTGGTGATAATTGCTTCGGCAAGCGTGCCATAATTCAGGGCTGGGGCAATGTAGCTGCCGCCGCCGCATTTTATTTGTCTAAATGCGGTGTTAGAATAGTAGGTATAATTGATCGGGCCGGTGGCCTGATAAATCCCGAAGGCTTTGATGAGGCAGCTATCACTCGCTTGTTTCTAGAACGGAAAGGTAATGAACTTCATGCCGCAAACTTGATCCCTTTTGATCAGGTACAAAAAGAGATTTGGAACCTAAAAGCAGATATTTTCGTGCCCGCCGCTGCTTCCCGATTAGTTTCGAAAGATCAGATCCAACATCTGATAGATCATGGACTTGAGGTAATAGCTTCCGGTGCCAATGTACCATTTGCAGATCAAGAAATATTTTATGGGCCTGTTATGGAGTTTGCCGACCAGCATGTGGCGGTTATACCAGACTTTATCGCAAATTGCGGCATGGCGAGAGTATTTGCTTATTTAATGCAACGCAATATCGAAATTAGTGATGACGCAATTTTTTCTGATGTCTCCAACATTATCTTCGAAGCGCTAAAGAAAATTAGGATGGTTTCTTCTAATAAGACTCATATTTCATCAAGAGCATATGAAATCGCATTGAAACAGTTGGTATAAAATGGGGGTTAAATACAAGGCCTCATAGCTTTACGCTTTGTGGTAAAAAAAAACACTTGAAGCGGGGAACTTCAAGTGTTTCTAACTAACCAATTATTAACCTAAATTTATGAATGCTTAAAACAGTACAAAGGCTGTGCCAAAAAATATTTAATTTATGTGATGATAATCGCCGTTCAAAATGTGACCTACTAAAGGTAAATTAAGAAATCTGGTCGCTATGATATGTGCTGTCTTTCACTATTTTAATACCTGATAAATAGAAACTCCTTAAGCTGGGAGCAACAGGAGTTTTCCTAACCAATTATTAACCTAAATTTATGAAAAGTACTTATATAACGTAGTATCTTCAAAAAATGTTTCCCTTTTATTTCAGTTATTTAAAATTTTAACATTTTTTAATAATTGAGTGTCGAATTCAATAAACAATCACGTTTTCTATTAGATCGCTTTCTAGAAATAAAAAACCTGTTAGTGGGGATACTAACAGGTTTTTTATAAACTAACTAAATTATTAACCTAACTTTATGAAACTACTATCTTTTGTTCAAGAAAGATGCCAATACTTTGTATCGAACTTGCCGTTTAACGATTTTTAACATACGCTTATTTGCGTAATGAAAAAGTTTCTGATTATAGCGGTAATCCATTTTATTTTCAAACTTTTTTTTGGCCATAGCTGTTAATTTAACACAGGGGGCTATCAATTAATATGGCCTTGTTTTCATAAACTATAAAAAAAGTCTATGTCACTAACATACCGTTATCAATTTGAAAATAACGAAAGTCCATTTTGGGCTTTTGCAATACATGATGGTCATCACGTCGACGATAATATATTAGTCAATTTTAATATTTCTGAAGAGGAGCGATTACGGGAAGAGGATCCTTACACAGCTATTTTGGCGGAGCTACCTTTCAATAGGTTTGTGTCTGGAACGTCTAGGTTTCAATTGGACTTGAACCGAAAGAGAGAAGATGCTATTTATCTTAAACCTGAGCAATCGTGGGGCTTGCGTGTTTGGCAAGCAGCATTATCGCAGGGGCAAATAAATGAGTTATATGCGATTTATGACCGTGTGTATGCAGATGTATGTCAGCAGATTCAAAATACTATTGATCGTTATGGTTATTTTGTCATCTATGATATCCATAGCTACAACATGCGTCGCGAGGGACCTAAGGCACTTGTGAACAGTGCTGCCGATCCACAAATCAATTTAGGGACGCAACATAATCACCAAAAATGGAGAAACTTGACTGATCAATTATTAAAAGTATTACAAACTGGAAAAGATGGGCAAGTTTACGACGTGCGTGAGAATGTGAAATTTAAAGGTGGTTTTCTTTCTGCGTATTTGAATAATAAGTTCGGCGATAAAGGCTGTATTTTTTCGATCGAATTTAGGAAAGATTTTATGGATGAATGGACGGGGGAAGTTTTTCCACAAAAACTACAGGAGTATAAGCAACTTCTTTTGCAAAGTATAGAAACATTGGAAAATTATTTTGCCTATGAAAGATAATGCGAAACAACTCGCTGGCATTTTAAAAATGATCAAAAATAAGGAAGTTTTTCACGTACAGATTCCGTCTAAGAATAAATTGGTATTCAATCAAGTCGTTCCTTATCTATTTTTATACCGACAGTTTTTGAGTCTAGATCCTATGCTTGCAGAGCTGGTCAAGTCAGAGCCAGCTTATTTTAGAGTAAGAGATCCGCAGATGAATGTTTCTGAATGGATTGCCCCTATACTAAACAAACTTGTAGAGGAGTTTGGTGCTTGTTTGATCATTGAAGCCTGGGCATCAGATCCTGGGCAGGAAGAGGATATTCTAATCCATATTGCCCGTAAAAACGTGCAGTCTATTGCTCAATATTTAGGAAAGCAACTGACCACTGAAGAGTCGATTTCCAAAGTAGAAATACTTACGGATTCAAAAACGAATGCAACGCAGAGTCTCTCACCGTCAAGTATTCAATTGGATAATCTGAACACAAATATATTTTACATGGGGCTCGAGGTAAAACCGAAGTATCTATTAGGAGTAGATCAGCAAATTTTACCGATTGATCTTCGCCATTTTCGTGAAGCCATATCTAGGAGCTTGTCTAAAACATTCTTTGAATTCATTCGTATTCACACATTATCGAAACCTACTGCGTTTAAAATCAGCCAGCCAAAAAAAATGCTTCCTTTAGCATGGGAAATTGATCAGAAATTGGCTCGAGAGAGCCAGAGATTTGATTTTTTGCTGTTGATTACTCCCACAAATTCTTACGATGCTTGGCAACAGTTTAAGAAAGGTAATTATCGAAAAACACCTGTGTTTCATTATAGACCCATGCCTATCGATCCAGATATTATCAAAAGGAATCTTTATAATTTGCATATAGAGGATTTATTTGATCCCTCCATGGCATACTTATTTCGTGATAAACGAAAGGAGCTCGACCAGATGATGACAATGCTGAGTGAACGTGGAAAAGAGGGATTTTTGCTAGGAAGTATGCAAGTTTTTGGTACAGTTAATGAGAAATTATTGGAAAAAGCACAAGCAATCCTAACGATTACCACAACTGATCAAGAAGTGAAGACAAAAGAGGAAGATATTGTTTACGCCGAGGAATTTGCCAAGCTGGCCCAGGAGGAATTGGATTATTTGAAAAGCCAAGATCCAAACTTTGGAACGACAGTAAGACTTCGCGATGACATCTACGGCGTGATGGTCAACCAAGGCGTGCTCAATATAAGCAAGCAGTATAGTTTACCGCGGAATAGGGTAAAGGCACTCATACAGCATGAAGTTGGTACACATATCGTCACTTACTATAATGGAAAACAGCAACCTTTCAGCCTTTTTAGATTAGGAGTTCCTGGTTATGAAAAACTTCAGGAAGGTCTCGCTGTACTCGCCGAATATTTGGTCGGAGGGCTGACCAATAATAGATTGCGTATTCTAGCGGGAAGAGTTATTGCTGTGCATCATATGCAGCAAGGCAATTCATTTATTGATACGTTCTCACTTTTAGTAGACAAGTATCAATTTCTGCACGAAACTGCTTTCCAAATGACAATGCGAGTCTATAGAAGTGGTGGACTTACAAAAGATGCGTTGTACTTGAGTGGCTTAATAGAATTGACCAATTATATCAAAAGCGGAAGGGAACTTGCACTTTTAACTATGGGCAAAATCCGTGAAGATTATATACCAATTGTCGAAGAGCTCACTTTAAAGGGGGTTTTGAAGTCTCCAATTTTAACCCCAAGATACTTAATGGCTCCCTATAAGGATGCCTTGTTAAATCTCAAAAAGAATAATGGAATATTCCAAATGATTCAATAATCGAATTTTGTATATGAAAATAGCATTCGTGATCAACCAAACCCACAAAGAAACTGCTCGTTTTACGACTACTCTTTTGGCATTGAAGGCCCATCAAATGGGACATGAAGTTTATTATATTGGCCTGGCCGATTTTTACTATGAGTCGGCATATATTGCTGCCCATGTGCGAAAAGTAATGCCTGATCAGATGCTGACATCGGCTGATCGTTTCATGGAGGTATTACGAGAAACGGAAAAAACTAAAGTGTCGTTGGAGGAGATGGACGTGGTTTGGCTACGATTTGATCCAGTATTGGATATGGTAAGCAGACCTTGGGCGGCGGCTTCCGCACTGCAATTTGCATCTTTCCTAAAAGCGAAAGGAGTATTGGTCATTAACGATCCAGATAGCCTTGGTAGAGCCAGTAACAAGTTGTATTTAGAAGAGTTCGATGAATCTATTCGACCTAAAACTATTGTAACGCGAAGCTATGCGGATGTGGTACGGTTTTTTGAACAACAGAACAGCCTAATTATTTTAAAACCTTTAAAGGGTTCGGGGGGCAAAAACGTGTTTTTGATCAATAAAGACAACCAGCAAAATCTAAAACAGACGGTAGAGGCTATTGCGCGAGATGGTTATGTAATTGGTCAAGAATACCTGCCGGAAGCTGCGCGTGGTGATATAAGGTTCTTTTTGCTCAACGGAGAGCCTATTTTAATCAACGGTAAATATGCTGCTGTTCATCGGGTACAACAGGGCGATGAGATCCGGAGTAATGTACATCAAGGTGCAAAGACCCAAGGTGCCGTTATTTCAGCGGAATTATTGGGGATGGTTGACAAAATAAAAGACAAATTGATCCAGGATGGAATGTATTTTGTTGGTCTAGATGTGGTTGGTAATCGTATTATGGAAATTAACGTATTTAGCCCAGGTGCGTTATGTCAGGCGGAAGAAATATTAAAGGAGGATTTTTCAGGGTTTATTATTAATAAACTGGAGGAAAAGCTTGTCGCCAGCAAAAAACTATCATTTAAATAAATTGGTTGTATGAGCAGCCCGGGGGAGTATTGTAAGATAGATTTGAGATAATTATGGATTTGAGATGAATAACCTTGATTAATTTATTTTTATTTTTGAAAAAAGAAAAATATGCTGATTATAGAATCTCCATCCGACGATGCCTATTTTAACATCGCTTCCGAAGAATATTTATTGGGTAAATATCCCAAAGAAGATATCTTTCTACTCTATATAAATGCTCCCTCAATTATTATAGGTAAGTTCCAAAATACACTCGCTGAAATAAATCTTGATTACGTTAATGACAATAATATTAAGGTTGTTAGAAGAATGTCCGGTGGAGGTGCTGTTTATCATGACGCTGGAAATCTTAATTTTTCGTTTCATACGTTATTGGGGAATCATGATTTTATGGATTTTTCAACCTTTACCCAGCCAATTATTTCGCTACTGAATCAATTGCATATACCCGCAAAATTGGAAGGAAGAAATGACCTCTTGGTTGACGGGAAAAAATTTAGCGGAAATGCTAAAATGGCGAAGAATGGCAAAATGATTCAACATGGCACAATATTGATCGATTCTCAGATGCAAATCCTTAGCGATGCTTTGAAGGTCAATCCATTGAAATTTGTAGATAAAGCTGTAAAATCAAATCGTGCTCGAGTGACTAATTTAATTGGATATTTGCCAAATGGTTTTACGACAGCTCATTTTAAAGAATTGCTCATTAAAGAAATAAAACGGGAAAACTCTGAAGCTAAAATCAGCACCCTTTCTCCGTTGGATATCGAAAATATCCAAAAACTGGTCAAAGAAAAATACGAAACATGGGATTGGAATTTTGGTTTTTCGCCAAATTACAATTTTAAAAAAGCAATTAAAGTAGCCGCTGGCTTTATTGAATTACACTTGGATGTACAAAAAGGATATATTGAACGCGCTAAAATTTTCGGAGATTTTTTTGCTTCCAAATCGATTCATGATATCGAAATTCTATTGGTTGGAAAAAAACATGAATTGGAGGAGATTGATTTTTTACTGCGGTCGATTGATCTGACGGATTATTTTGGTAAAGTCGATTCAGCTGAAATTCTCACTTTGTTTAAATAGGAAATGTTGTACTGCCCTGCAAGGGTTTAATAAGAAAAATATGCCTTGGAACCCGAATAGCTATTATCAGTTTAAAGATATTCGTTTTAAACCATTTTATGACTTAGCCGAACTTATTGTTGGAGATAACGTGCTGGATGCTGTAGATTTAGGCTGCGGTACCGGAGAACAGACTGCTATACTAAGTGAAAAATTTACCAATATAAATTTCCTTGGGCTGGATTCTTCAGCAGAAATGCTGTCTGATAGCTATAATCTCCAAACCGAACGTTTGAAATTTAGACAAAGTACAGTCGAAAAATTTGTTGCTGAGCCAAGTACCTGGGACCTTATTTTTAGCAATGCTGCCTTGCAATGGGTGGATGATCACCGGGTTCTTTTTCCTCAGCTTATTTCCAAATTAAAACTAGGAGGGCAATTAGCGGTACAAATGCCTTATCAGCCAGAAAATATCTTAAATAAGATTTTATTTGAACTGGGGAATGAGGAACCTTTTCGTACATACTTAAATGATTGGAATAGACCTTCTCCAGTGTTGGATATCGATACTTATGCAAAGATGCTGTTTGAAAATGGTTTGGATCAATTGGATCTTTCGCTCCGAGTCTATCCTTTGCTTGCGGCTGATGCAGATACGCTCTATAATTTTATTACAGGTTCAGCTTTGATTCCCTATTTTGAACGATTGGAGCAGGCTAAAAAGCTGGAATTTGTTGATGAGTTTAAAACTCGTATCAATAAACATTTTTCAAAATTTCCTAACATATATCCTTTTAAACGCATATTATTGTATGGACGTAAAAATAAATCTATTAATAGCCAATAAGATCTGACCAATCTGCATGTGCAATGTTAGCTAGGTCGATCGGATTTAATACCATCTGAAGACCTCTTTTTCCGGCGCTTACTGCAATAAGGGTTTCTAGTTGAGCAGCCTCCTCTATAAACGTTGGAAATTGTTTTTTCATTCCGATGGGCGAGCAGCCGCCACGAATGTAACCGGTGACTGTTAGGAGATCCTTCATTGGAAGCATCTCACAGTTTTTATTGCCCGATGCTTTCGCAAGTTTTTTTAAATCAAGATGCGCGTTGCCAGGGATGACAGCTACAATATAAGGGTCTTTGTTTCCTTTTAGCACTAAGGTCTTGTATAATGTTTTGAGCGGTAAACCTAAAGTTTCCGCAACGTGTTCAGCACTGACATCCTGTTCATCAACTTCGTATTCTCGTAGTTCATAGCGTATTCCTGCGGTCTCCAGCAGGCGAACTGCATTTGTTTTACTGGACATACACTAGCGCTGTCTTTTCGTATTAAAATAATTTGTAATGGTCTCTAACGGAAATGTGTTCAAGCAATTAACCGCTTGAATCCCCCCTTTTTGAGCGACTAGCACGCCATATTGCATATCGCGTAGCCCTTCAGTGCGATGGGCATCTGGATTCACGGATAGCAATACTCCCTTTTCTACGGCATAACGGTGCCATCTCCAGTCAAGATCCAGGCGTAAAGGATTGGCATTGATCTCAATGACAACTCCATTTGTAGCACATGCATCGATGACTTTTTTAAAATCTAATGGATAGCCGGCTCTGCTTAACAATAGCCTTCCAGTAGGATGTCCCAATATGGTTGTATAAGGATTTTCTATCGCTTTAATTAACCTAGCGGTTGCTTTTTCTTCATCCATCTTTAGATTGGAGTGAACGGAAGCAACAACAAAGTCGAATTTCGCCAATATCTCATCCGGATAGTCCAATGAACCATCACCTAAAATATCAGATTCAATCCCGCGAAAGATCTGGAACGGCGCTAATTTTTCATTCAAAATAGCGATTTCCCGCCATTGTTCTTCTAATCTTTCGATGGAAAGTCCATTCGCATAAACTGCCGTTTTCGAGTGATCACAAATTCCGAGGTATTCGAGACCCAATACGTCTTTACAATGCAATGCCATTTGTTCAAGGCTATGCACACCATCACTATAAGTTGAGTGATTATGGAGTGTACCTTTGATATCCTGGTATTGGATTAGCTTAGGTAGCGTATGGTTTTGGGCCTGTTCTATTTCATTTAATCCTTCACGCAATTCGGGTTCGATATAATCCATGCCCAAGTTGCGGTAAATCGCTTCTTCACTGGAAAGTGATGGAAGATCAGGTAGGATATTAAAGAGCAGCTCAAGGTGTGCAGTGGATCCGGTGCTAAGGATCAGGTCACGATAAAAATCATTGATATTGGTGTTGAAAACTTTGAACGTGAAGCCTAATTCATCGGTCAGCTCAATGGAGTTTTCTGTTCTTTCCACTAAAATATACCCTTCTAGGTATTTGATTACACTGTCTATACTTTCAGATATTAAAAGATCCACTGTACTTAATACTTCGCACTTTCTTCTGAAATCGCCCGTAAAAGATAAAAGAGAAGAAGGGAAATGTATTTTTAGATTATTGAAAAATTTCTCCGCGAGCGGAAGCACTTTTGCATATAAAAACCAACCTTTATTTGAGATTGAAAATTCAATGGATTTTTTTATATCTTCCTGTGTTTTGAGTCCAAATCCTTTTGCTTCGACGAGGCGATTTTCGTTACAGGCATAAAGTAGCTCACCGATACTTTCGATCTCTAGTTCCTTCCAGATAATTTGAATCTTCTTAGGACCCAATCCTTTAATATTCAACATTTCAACAACACCGGAGGGCGTGTTTTCAGTGAGTTCGCTAAGTTCCTTAAAAGTTCCCGTAACAGCGACCTCCTTAGCTTTTTCAGCAATACTCTTTCCGATTCCCGGATGTGCGCTTAATTCTTCAAGACTTGCCTCTAATATGCTAAAAGGCAACTTATCCAATTTAAATGACGCACTCGCTATGGACTTTGTCCGAAAAGGATTTTCGTTGTGTAGCTCCATCAATTGGCTGCATAATTTGAAAATTTTTGAGATCGCTTTATTGTCCATTGTATGCTGAATTGTTAAGCTGCAAATATCTTAAATTTTACCACAAATTAATAATTCCGATACAGATATTACGACATTGACTATTTTATACTATTTCCGGAAATCAACAACAATATGACAAATGCAGGGGTGCTTAACCAAACATTTTAGCTATTTTTGCCGTTTTTTGGGGTTAAAATTAGGGTCTCTTAAAGACTTCACTATAAAAATAGCCCTATCAAACCAGAAACAACATGATAGCAGACATTAGTGACAAAGACATCAGTAGTCTTTATAAGACGGGTATTATTCAACAGACAGCTTATTGGTCTGCGGTAAAAAAAATGCAAGGAATACAGTCCAAAGCATTTAATTTCAAATCTAAACGCTCCGATTTATATGTCGGAGTACAAGACGATACCTATTTTATCGGAGATCTATTGGTTATCCTTCAAGCTGTAGATCAAGAGCATAGCATTGCCTACGTACCCTATGGGCCTGAGATTGAACCCTCGGATGAAAACCAGGGATTCTTTTTAGAACAGTTATCAGAGAGTTTACGTTCCCATCTCCCACCAAATTGTATCATGATTCGTTATGATCTCTCCTGGGAATCGCACTGGGCCAAAGAAGAGGATTGTTACGATCTCCATGGTAATTGGCTGGGAGTACCAGAGAAACGTATTCAGGAGATGCGTTTTAACTTTAATACCGAAAACTGGAATTTTCATAAAGCAAATACCGATATACTTCCTTCCAATACGATTTTTATGGATCTTCGAAATGAAGAGAACTTATTGCTTGGAAATATGAAGTCTAAGACGAGATATAATATTAATCTTGCCGAGCGAAAAGGCGTACGCGTCCGTTCATTGGGAATGGAAAGTCTAGAAATTTGGTACGAACTTTATAGACAGACAGCACTTCGAAATAACTTTTTTTTACATGATATCAATTATTTTAAGATTGTTCTTTCTGCAAGGGCAAATGATACATTATCGCCCGCTGATGTGTATCTTTTAGTGGCGGAAGTGGATAATCAGCCCTTGGCAGCTATGTTTTTGGTGATTGCAGCAAATCGGGGTACTTACCTTTATGGAGCCTCTGCGTCCGAGAATCGTAATTATATGGCAACATATGCTCTGCAATGGCGTGCAATGCAGCTTGCGAAAGAAAAAGGTTGTACAGAATATGATTTCTTTGGTGTCTCTCCACAGGCAGATCCTTCACATCCTCTGTATGGGCTTTATCGTTTCAAAACAGGATTTGGTGGAAAGATTTATCACCGTATGGGATGTTGGGATTATCCGTTGGACAATAGAAAATATCAATATTATGCTTCAATGGAGTTTAAAAACCAAAGTTATCATTTGAGCTAACAATTAGAAGACTTCACCTAAGGTGAGTCGGACACCGCGGTGGTTCTTACTAATTCCATAATCGATGCCGATGTTGGTGCCTGAATTTTTGTTAAACTTAATTCGCGCACCAGCCCCGGTACCGACATTCCAATCTTCAAACATGGCATTCTTTGGCCCGTTTAAAGTGGTAAAATTCATAAACGCTACAAATCCAAATAAGCCATCTCTCGTAATATCACGACGATATTCCGTTTCTAGATAATAAAGCGATTTACCCCGAAAGCGACTTACAGGAAAACCCCTTCCAGAACTATTATAGGGATCCCAACCTAAATTAGGAAGATCGAGATAAGGGGCTTTGCTGTTAAATACAGTCCAGAAGAAGCTCCTTACGGCAATCATATTCTGTCGATTTCTGTCTTGGGTAAGCCTATGGTATCGTCTGACTTCAAAAAATAGCGATTTCCAATTTTGATCACTACCTAAAAACGTCGGATTGACTCGAAACTGCAGGTTGGCATAGTTCCCCGACCAGGTGTTGATCGAATTGGCGCGTGTATCGTAAATTAAATTGAAGCTGACTCCGGAAGATGTGGTATTATCTCTTAAATCTGTTCCATAAGGATAAGAAGTGTAGTCTTCGAGTTTGGTATCGCTCGTAGACTTAATGTTCATTCGGTAATCCAAGTCATATCCGATACCCATAAACAGTCCGCCGTGAATTCTTTTTAATGCGTGTTGATATAAGCGAAAATAGGTGTAATCTAAATTAATCTGTTGTTCACCTTGGTGCTCTTTACCTATTCCCCAAGTTTCGTGCGGATATTTTAAGAGACGTATATCGCCGTCGATTACCCATGAATTCTCCTTTAACCAAATATAGGATCGGATTGGAAGGCCAAATCTTTTACCAAAATTTGTATATGGAGTAAATGTCATTTTAGACATATAGGTGTTAGACCGATCACCCAGATAAAATCCTGCTGTCGTACTGGTAATTAAAGCATGCCCTCCGCCAGGAACATTTGTCGAAAATGGCAAAAAGGAAAAATAGACTTTCTTTCCTGTACTTTTTACCGTTTGCGGCGGCCTGATGTTTAATATTTCTTTCCCAATATCAATTAAGTCACGTTGTTTGCTTGTGTCAGCCAGATGTTTGGTGGTTTCTATTTCATTTGCAGGGCGCTGAGCATATATAAATTTCTCGCTGCACAGCAATAAAATCAAGAGAAGGGGCAGCCTAAAGTCAAAAAGATATTCGTTATTGTTGTGTGTCATGAACGCATGCAATCTAATAGGAAAAAGACAGAATAACAATATTCAAACCAATAATTTATTCATTCTGTCACGTTTTGGTTATACAAAGAACAGATCGAAAATTTCACTCGCCTAGAAAATTAGATCACTTACCGATTTTAATACAAGGTTAATCTAAATGTAATGATATCAATAGATGAGTTGTCTTAACTTTGAAACAGAAAATAAATAAATAAAAAGTGCGCAACAAATTTATATAGTAAGCGACAATACGATAGAAAAAATATACTAATACATTATAAAATTTAAAAAAAAATATGAAAACTCTAGTAAAAACATTTGTAGCAGCGGCAATGATAGCAGTCTCTACCTGCTCAATGGCTTCAGTTAAACCTGAAGAACGCAATCTAGTAACCGCTGATTTGGCCATCGATGAATACGTTGGGGCAATGACCGAAGGTCAGGTAACGAATTTAGAGAAACTTTTCACAGCTGATTTTAACCAAAAAATTTGTGGTAAGCAAGATTTGAAACATAGCCGTCTTGAGATCATTGAGTTTTTGAAAAAACAAAAAGGGATCAAATTGAACTGCAGAACAACAACACAGATTGTTGAAGAATTACCCGATTACGCAATCGCGAAAGTTACCATGCAATTCGACGATTTCGCTAAAACAGATTTAATCACCCTGGTCAAAGAAAATGGAACCTGGAAAATTTCAAAATCTGTAAATTCTTACAAATAGAACTGTGTCTTAAAATGTGCTTTAAAAAATAAAAAAAGAGGGTGTCCGAAAAG
>NZ_DJAS01000026.1:0-37466 GCF_002429765.1 Sphingobacterium sp. UBA5996 | reverse complement strand
ATTTGAGACAGCTTCTTTTTGTAGTAATGAATTTTCCAACGATTTTCTCGATGGTCAACTCATTTACGCTCGTGCTTTGTCTTTATTAAAACAGGGTATTGGGGGTGTTTTTATTTGGATGAGTCAGATCCAAGTTTAATGTTGTGTTCAGTTTTTTGATAAAATGTGTCGCCAGTAGGGGGGATTCCACCTCAATGTTTTGGTGAATAAAGAAATACAGTTTTTGTAGGCCATTTTCTCGCCACAACTTCAACACATTGATCCATTGATCCAGTCTATCATAATCTGACGCGTGGTTGGCACCGACATAACGGATAAAAGCAGTAGGCGTGGTTAGACGCATATGCAACATATCTCGTCGGCCTGCAGTATCGACCAGAATATTAGTCACATTGGTCTCTTCCAACAGAGCATATAGTTCTTTTGTGACAGTGGGTTTTGAAAACCACTCTTTATTTCGCACTTCCAATGCCAGAGGAACTTCTGTAGGCCAGTCATGTAAGAATAGTTTTAAACGGGCCATATCCTTTGGGTTATAATTGTCATGCATCTGTAGGAAGGCCATACCCAGTTTTTCATCGAAATGAACGATAGCGTCTGTAAAAAGTTTCACCTTATCAGCAGTGTTTAACAATCGGCTGAAATGACTGATAGATTGTGGAATCTTTGGAAAGAACTTGAAGTTAGCAGGTGTTTTGTGTTTCCAGGTCTCCACCTGATCTATGCTAGGCGAATTGTAAAATGTAGCATTGAGTTCGATGCTGTTAAATTGTGTGGAGTAATACGCAAGTTCATCTTTTGTACCTCTCGGGTAAAAACCTTTTAAATCCTGTTTATTCCATTTTGCACAACCTACATATACCTCGAAAGGCTTGTCATTTTTGAAATGCTGCAATAGGTTTAATGTTTCTGGTGGAGTTGGGGGAAGGGTAAAGTCGATTTCCTCAGGATGTTCTACTTGGCCGAATTTCATATCAGTTTTTTCTTAATTTATAATCAAATAATACATGAGCCAACAGGGCCAAAAGCGTATAGCATGTACCTACGAAAATAACGCCTGGCCATTGAAAGTGTTGCCATGCCTGTGCAGCAAAAAAGGTGCCTGTTGATCCGCCAATAAAATAGCTGACCATGTATACCGTGTTAAGTCGGTTATTGGCGCCAAGGTTTAGTGCATAGAAATCACTTTGGTTTAGGATGTGCATGGATTGTAGGCCAAGGTCAATCAAAATAACGCCGAAGATCAGTCCCCAATAATAATTACCAAAGAGGGCAAATAACAACCAGCTAAACAACATTAATAGAATAGCGTACAGGATAATTTTTGCTTTGCTCATGTATACAGTCAGTCTATTGACGAAAGCAGCGGCTAGTGCGCCGCATGCGCCTACGAGGCCAAATGCTCCGGCGGTTGCCGGGCCATCAAAGAAAGGTGGGGCCGCAAGGTGGAACACAAGTGTTGTGAAGAATGCAGAAAAAGCGCCAAAGCCCATGGCTCCACGGAATGCAGCTAATTGCAGTACGGGCTGTTTCTTGGCAAAGCCCCAGACCGAACGCATCAATTCGCTATAGGTACCTTTAAAATTAGGCATCACTTCAGGTAACCTGATGGCTATGGCTATGGCCGTAACGATCATGATTACTGCGGCGATCCAGTACATTTCACGCCATCCGAAATAAGAACCGATAAATCCGCTTAAAACCCGCGAAAGTAATATACCGATCAGCAGACCCGACATGACCATTCCTATGGCCGAAGCCTGCTTTTCTTTCTGCGCAAGTTCCGCAGCCATAGGAACAAAAACTTGAGGAATAACGGACGTAAAACCTATCAAAAAGCTGAATATTAAAATCGATAGAATTGAGGTGGAAATAGCCATACCTATTAAGGAAAAGATAATAAAAACGAAGTCGATCAAGATCATTTTTTTCCGTTTAAACATGTCTCCTAAAGGAACAATCAGTAAGAGACCAAATGCATATCCAATCTGAGTCAACATAGCTGAATTGCTAACCGTAGCCTCATCAACATGGAGGTCTTTGGCAATCAATCCTAGTAAGGGCTGATTGTAATAATTGTTGGCGACAACCAAACCAGTGGCGATGGTCATAAGCCACAAGGTTGCTTTCGGTAATTCTTTTTTTGAATCTATTGTTTGCAACATGGGTGTTTAATGTAATTCATCCCAAAGATCCTGAAACTTCTGTTTCAACGCTGCCACTTCTTCCTCCAATTGAGCTACTCGATCTAGTAAGAGCTGGTCATTTGAGGCGCTGCCCACGGGACCGCTAGTTTCATAAACTTCAAGATTGATTTCTCCCAATAAATGAATATAGCGGACTTCTTTATGTCCCATCTGTTTCGGTAAAGATTTAATGTAACCTTCTTGGGTTAATTTTTCCAATTGTGCATTGATTTCGCTCAATGACTCAAATTCATACAATCTTCCGGAGTTTGAGTTGATTTCACCTGCGGTCATTGGCCCCCTAAGAAGCAATAAACAAATAATGGATAATTCAGAAGGCACGAGTGGAAACTGGATGGCAAAATTGTGTTTATACTTCGTGACACGTGACCCGCCACCTATAACAGTAGCGATTAAGCCCTTTTTCTTCAATACATCCAGCGTAGCAACAATATCTTCTTCTGTATACTGTACAACTGGCTTACGGGAAGTTTTTTGATTACAAGCAGCTTGTAAGCTGTTGATGGTCATTGGGTAATATTCAGGGGTAACTCTCGATTTTTCGATTAGTGAGCCTAGCACACGTTGTTCCATGGCAGACAATTGAGGCAAATTAGTTGTTTCCATTTATTTTCAATAATAAAAATTTATGATCGAGTACAAGTATGCTGTTATGGTGTAATAACATTGGCTTGCCGGTTGTTCTTTCTCAAAGATGCCCTTTTTCTCATATAACTCCAAAGATCCAATCGATATTGTTGAAATAAATTGGTACGGGTTATGTATTTAGATTTCTTATATTCGCATGAGTAATATAAGATTTAAGGTGCTTAAGATAGCTTTTCGTCCAGAATTTGTCCACCCCCTAAAAGAAGGGCATCGTTTTCCGATGTTGAAGTATGAGCTCATTCCTCTACAGTTAAAACATGAAGGGATGGCGGATGAGTCTAATTTTTTCAGTCCTGAACTTGCGAGCTTTGAATCCTGTTGTCTGGTGCATGATCCGGTATATGTAAGGCAGTTATTTGAGCTTACACTGGATTCCAAAATGGTCCGTAGAATAGGTTTTCCATTGACCCAAGGTCTTATTGACAGGGAACGCTATATTCTCGATGGGACAATCCAAAGTGCAAACTATGCAAGGGCGTATGGGGTATCATTTAATATTGCCGGAGGAACCCATCATGCTGGCTATGATTTTGGTGAAGGCTTTTGTTTGATAAATGATCAGGCAACCGCAGCTGGGTACCTACTGAAGCAGCAATATGCCAGTCGTATCCTGATCATTGATCTGGATGTACATCAAGGTAATGGTACTGCGCATATTTTTAAAGGACATCAGCAGGTATTTACATTTTCGATGCATGGCGAGAAAAATTATCCCTTTATCAAACAGCGATCGCATCTGGATATCGGTTTATCAGATGATATCTCGGATGCAGAATATCTTGGTTTATTGGAAGATAACTTAGCGGATATATTCAGGAAATTTGAGCCTGACTTTGTTTTCTACCAAGCTGGGGTGGATATTTTAGAAACAGATAAGCTAGGGAAGTTAAATTTAAGTATTAGCACCTGTCGTCGCAGAGACGAACTGGTCTTTGAGATATGCCATAAAAACGGCATCCCTATTCAGGTAAGCATGGGAGGAGGCTATTCTCCCGAAATTAAAGATATTGTCAATGCACATTGTCAGACTTTTAAAATAGCAATAGATTTATATAATTTATAAGATAAAAATATGTTTTTTCACCAAGATGCAACTTTTGAAGCGTTATCTATTCATCGCGTGGGCAATAAGGCCCAGGATGAATTTTATATTTTGTCAGATGCCCCCGTTTCTCTTGCGGAAGATGAAGTGCTACCTGGGCTACTGATGCAATATTTTATGAGTCCCTTTGCAAAGGTGAACGAGGTATATCGTCTGTATCATCCCAATGAAGAATTAGAGCTGAATGAGATTTTCTATTTTGTAAGACAGTATTTCAAGAATCAGCTTCCATTTCATGATTTTTCCCAACAAATTTCAAAACACCTGTATGAAGTTTCCAATCATCCTAAAATCAAAGCAGGAGAGGTGTATGTCGTAGCGTTGAAGAACGTTCAGATCGAAGGGGAAGAACATGATGCCATCGGTATATTCAAATCCGAGAATAAAGAAACTTATCTGAAAGTATATCCAGAACAAGGTGCATTTTTATTGGAGTATGAACAAGAAGCAATTAATATTAATAAACTGGATAAAGGCTGTATTATTATCAATGTAGAAGAGGAAGAAGGATATAAGGTATTGGTGCTTGACCAGACAAATAGGCAGCAGGAGGCGGTTTACTGGAAGGATGATTTTCTTCAATTGCGCGTGCGCAATGATAATTTTAATCAAACAGGCAATTATCTGAAAGTTTATAAGAATTTTGTGGAGCAAAAATTGGATGAGACTTTTGAATTGGAAAAAGCGGACAAGATTGATCTGTTAAATAAATCCATGAACTACTTTAAGGAAAAGGAAACATTTGTACAAGAAGAGTTTGAGGAGGAAGTGTTGGGGAATCCACAGGCAATTGCTTTATTCCAAGATTTTAAAGCTGGTTTTGAGGATGAATTTGACACGCCATTTCAGGCAAATTTTGAAATAGCAGACAAAGCCGTAAAAAAAATGGAATCTTCTTACAAGTCTGTTTTAAAGCTTGATAAGAATTTTCATATCTATGTTCATGGTAAACGTGAATATCTGGAAAAAGGTTATGATGAGGATAAGGGTATGAATTTCTATAAGGTTTATTTTGAGAACGAAAGTTAATCGTTTTAAAAATTATTGAATGGAAAAGCGGGATAAAATAGCAGTTTTTACTTTTTTCGCTCTATTTATTGGGACTTTATTTTTCTCCGTGACCGAGAAAAACAGCCAATGGATTGAGGTCTTTTATGCACAGGGATTTTATCGTTTTTATAGTCATGTGCCGAGGTTTGTGTTTGGTTATATTCCCTTTAGTCTAGGCGATCTCTTGTATGTTGCAGTTGTTGTGTTTTTTTTCTATTTAGCTGCGAAATTAATTGGAAACATATGGAAAAGAAGATGGAAAAGATTTGTTCGATTAGTATTGTCCATGATCAATTTGTTATTCGGACTCTATTGTTTCTTTTACCTATCTTGGGGGCTCAACTATTACCGTCAGCCAATCAGTACAAATGTACATCTGCAAGTCGATAGCTTAAGACTAGCGGATTATCTAATGGTATTGAATGATTTTTTGGATAGTACAAATACCTTGCGTGAACATGTAAATCCATCGCAATGGGAAGAGCGTAAAGAGTTTATTCAAAAAGAGTTGACAAGATGGGTCAAAAACGATACAACGTTTGCGGATTTTTTATCAACAGATCAAATTGGCGTAAAATCACCGATTAATAGCCGTATGGTTTCTTTTTTTGGTGTGTCGGGATATTTTAATCCATTTACCCACGAAGCTCAAGTGAATAAAGCCATGCCAGCAACTTTTTTACCATTTACTACTGTGCATGAACTTGCTCACCAGCAAGGCATCGGTTTTGAAGATGAGGCAAATTTTATTGCTTTCGTGCGCTTACAGAATCATCCTCAAACCTTTTACCGGTATTCGGCCTATCTACAGACCTCCCTATATATGTTGCGTGAGCTTCAGGGCATGTATCCTGAGTTATGGAAAGATTTTAAAGGGCGATTAAGTGTAAAGGTGTTGAGAGACTTAGCAGGAGAAAGACAATTTTGGAGTCAATATACTGGGTGGGTCGACGATGTAATGGGCTTGTTCTATAACCAATACCTAAAACACAATAATCAGCAGGAAGGAATAGCCCGATATGATCGGATGACGCGGCTGGTATTGGCCTATGAGCTTAAAACAAGAGCGTGTAGGCAGTAGGATAGGGATTATATATAAAGCCGTATTAAAAAAACAATACGGCTTTTTTATGATTTTAACTTTAGTGTTATTGGGTTGAAATTAGTTCAAATGTTCCTTCTGTTCCGGGGCTCCCAGAGAAAATTTGCCCTTGAGGTAGTCCTCTTAATCCGGTGGGGGCGGTTTTAATCCGGTCGTAAATATTTCTTAAGTCCGAATTTGCATTGACGGCACGTCCACCTGCTACTACATCTGCATAAATATAATTTGTCGCTTTCTTGTCCGTTGTTTGAGGTTTAATACTTCCGTTTGTTAAAGTGACTTTAACTTTTCCTCCATTTCCGTTCGGAAAAGTTTTGGTTCCATTGAAAGCGTCATCTCCTTTTGCAATGATATATAGGGACCCTAATTTTTGAAAATTAGCACTGATGTCAAAATTAGTTCCGTTATTCTTCCCATCTGTTCCATGGATAGTTGCTTTGTTTCCAATTTCAGCATAACCAATGGTGAGCTTAACATTTTTCTTACCATAGAAAGAAAAAGTAGAATTATCCTTCATGATCAAGGTATCGATGTGTATAGCGACAGTAGAATCTCTATTATCGATATTTTTTTTTGCCTTTTTACCAATTTCTAATTTAGAAATATGTTGTACTTCCTGTGCTTTACCTGTTAAGGTCATTGCAAAACAAAGAAAAAAGCCTAGAATAATTTTACATTTCATAACCCTTTTAATTAATAGTGACTACTGATAGTTTGACAAATGAAAGGTAAAAGAGTTTAAATTTTAGCGAGATATTTTACAATCAATTTGGCAGTTTTCTCTGAAGCCCCAGGAGAACCCAGTTTTTCAGCAAGGATATCGTAGTTTTCCATCACACTTTCGCGATGCATTTTGTTATTGATCAATTCACCTACTTCATAGGAAATATCATACGCTGTGCAGTCGTCTTGAATCAATTCCCTTACTGATAAAAAGTTATTGATTAGATTTACGAGCGAGATAAATTTGACTTTGACAACTAGTTTAGCTATCCATACCGATATTGGGTTAGCTTTATAGACGACTACCTGGGGTACTTTCAAAATACCTGTTTCGAGCGTAGCAGTTCCACTCGTAACGACTGCGGCTTCCGCGTTATTGAGAATATCGTAAGTTTGATTGAAAACTATGGGAATATCGATACCTTTAAAAAACTGCTTGTAGAACGCTTCATCAAAATTGGGAGCACCTGCAATTACAAATTGATGAACAGGAAAAAAGAACGGAAGTTCGGCCATGATAGGCAGAATATTAGTAATTTCCATTTCCCGGCTTCCCGGCAAGAGGGCGATGAGTGGTTTTTCTGAAAAACCATTTTCTGCTCTGAAATTGGGGTTGAATTGGTAGGTTGAAATCGCATCTAATAGTGGGTTTCCAACATAATCTACGGGCATGCGCCATTTTTTGTAAAAATCCACCTCAAAAGGCAGAATGCAAAACATGTGATCGACAATCCGTTTGATTTTCTTTACACGGCCTTGATTCCAGGCCCATACTTTAGGGGAAATATAATAGCAGGTTTTAATTCCATGTTTTTTCGCAAAATCAGCAATTTTCAAATTGAAGCCAGGGAAATCTATCAGAATGACAGTATCTGGTTTTTCTTTTAATAGATCATTTTTAACTTGTTTGAGGTTCCTTGATATCTTTGGCAGATTTTTTATAACTTCTATAAAGCCCATAAAAGCCATTTGCGATGTATGAATTAATGGCTTTTTCCCAGCCTCTTCCTGCATTAGATTTCCTCCAACAATTTGAAAAGTTGCATCGGGATCTTCAATTTTTAATGCTTTAATAAGGTTTGCACCGTGTAAGTCTCCTGAAGTTTCGCCTGCTATAAGATAGTATTTCATATGTCAATGATTTATTCTTTAATCATCCCATCGAATATACCTTTCTATTTTAAAATCGGGTGTAGTTTTAAAATGGATATTCCCTTGAAATGATTGTTTATGAACTGTTAAAGATAAGATTATTCTAGGCATATGATGAATTTGCCTATAATATTCCATATATTTAATCAAAGATGGTCAACTTGTGAAGAAAAAATCTTGAGTATAAAAGCTAAATAGTATTTTTGCCTTATGCAACGATTGTGGTATTTAATAAGAAATAAGTATTTGTTAGCCGCTTTGGCTTTTTTGGTGTGGATGTTATTTTTTGATAGAAATGACTTTGCCACACAGTATAGTTATCAAAAACAGAAAGCGAACCTGGAGAGTGAGCGCTCTTTTTACCTTAAGGAAAATGCGGCAATCATTAAAACAATTAACGATATTCGTTCCAACCCGCAAGAAGTACAGCGTATTGCCCGTGAGAAGTATAAGATGAAAAAAGATAATGAGGATATTTATGTTATTTCTAAAGTGGCACCTAAAGAAAATCCTTAATAGCTGAGAAGTATATTCAAAGAAATAAAAAGCGAGCGGCCATCACATGTACATGATGGCCGCCGTTATAAAAAGTGTATAGATATGGGTATTTTAATTTGCAGCTTGAGCTACTAAACCAATATATAATGGTTTGTTTTGATCATTTGCCTTACCGATGAGTATTAAAGAATAATAATAGCCTTCAGCCAATTTAATTTCGCTCCGGGTCGCGATTGTTTTCCCTGCTTTATCACGTGCTGTGACAGTGAATGTTCCACTTTTTTGCGCAATAAATCCCTGATGCGCGTTTGCTGAGTTCTGTGTTTCTTTAGCTCTATTTGTCCATTCTGACGGGGAGGTCTCACTGCCGATCTGAAGGGTGACCTGATCTGTTCCCTCCGCAAGATTAAAGAAACGTAAACCGGATTCGGTGTTTTTAATTTCCTTGTTGATTCTGTCGGTCGTGATTATCTGTACCGGTTTTGATTTTGTTCCAAATAGAAAGGATGTATATATCGTACTGTCTTTTACAGTAATTGTTGTATCTGTCAAGATACTGTTATATTCGGAGGAAACAGCTATTTTTCGAGCTCCGGTGAATAGTCCAACGATTGGCCTATAGCTTTTGAATTCCATAGGATAATTGGGGTTTTGTAAAGCCCCGCCATCCGCATAATAGACGACAGCATTAGCGTCGCTGTAACCATTAACCATGGTAAAGAGCGCCATAGGAATTTTTTGGTCATCATTATCTTTCAGACAGCTTGAAAGTAAGAATGTCGCTAGAACGATGGAGATAAAATTGAATAATCTATAGTTTTTCATAACTGTGTAACATTAAATCTTTTGTTGTATAAAACACATTGCGCTTGTGTTGTCTATTATACGCACATTAAAGATAGTTTGCTACAGCTAGCTATAAAAATAATAAATTTGTGTGTAGTTGTTATTTAATCAAGCGTGCTTCGGCTATTCCAAGTGTAAAATAGGTCGTATAGCAGCTTGATAGTAAATGTTTGTCGTATCATATTATCACTGTAGTGCAAATAGTTGGTCGTCCTGATTAGTGATCCTTATTGAGAGTGAATCCGCTGAAAAGTTGGGATTTGGATTATTAATCTAGTAATCCTAATTTTGGATTATGAACAGTAGAATTAAGAAGATTGCAACAGGTATGTTTGAGCGCTTTAGACAACGTAAAATTACGGAGGCGGAGTTATCTCAGGCGGAATCTAAGGCAAAAAACCTAGGTAGCTATGTTGGCGAATTTAAATTACTGATCGCGATGTGTAAAGACGCAATCACAGGTAAGTTTAAGATGAACAACTGGAATCTATCCATCATCATCGGAACGATCATTTATGTGATTTCTCCGATAGATGCTATCCCTGATTTTATTGCTGTCGGCGGCTGGATAGATGATGTTGCTATTGTAGCTTATGCCATCCGTAAGCTGTCGGAGGAGATAGAGCGTTATAAGCTCGAAAGATTGAACTTTGAAATAAACCATTAATAAAAAAGCTACNNGTAGCTTTTTTATTAATGGTTGAAGACTGCTTAGTGCTTAAAGTGTCTAACCCCCGTTGTCACCATTGAAATTCCTTTTTCATTGGCCATATCTATCGACAACTGATCCTTGATTGAACCGCCGGGTTGCAATACGGTTGCAATACCTGCTTCCGAAGCGATTTCAACGCAATCAGGGAAAGGGAAGAAAGCATCTGATGCCATCGCACAGCCTTTGAGATCAAAACCGAAAGAAACAGCTTTCTCGATAGCTTGTTTTAATGCGTCTACACGAGATGTTTGACCTACTCCGGACGCTAATAAAGTGCCATTTTTGGCAAACACGATTGTATTTGACTTGGTATGTTTAACGATTTTGTTCGCAAAGTATAGGTCTTGAAGTTGTTCGTCAGTAGGTTCTACTTTCGTTACAGTAACCATTTGCTCTGCATTTTCAATTGTTTTGTCTTTATCTTGTAGAATAACGCCGTTCAACAATGTTTTGAACTGTTGACTAGGTAATGTAACCTCTTTACGAACAAGAATAATTCTATTCTTTTTCGCGGTAAGTATAGCGATAGCTTCCTCCGAATAAGAAGGTGCGATCAATACTTCAAAGAATAATTTATTAATTTCTTCAGCTGTTGCAGCATCTACTTGACCGTTTGTTATTAAAACTCCACCAAACGCTGAAACAGGATCACAAGCCAATGCGTCTAACCAGGCTTGTTTGATCGTTGGTCTAGAGGCAACTCCACACGCATTTGTATGTTTTAGAATCGCAAATGTAGGTTCTATAAACTCATCAATTAAATCTACCGCCGCATCAACGTCAACAAGATTATTATAGGATAATTCTTTGCCGCTTAATTTATCAAACATGTTATCTAAATCGCCAAAGAAAACGCCTTTTTGGTGAGGATTTTCACCATAGCGCAGTACTTGGGCTTTTTGTTCAGATTGTTTAAAAACTTGAAGTGGGTTTTCTTGATTGAAGTAATTGAAGATTGCGGTATCGTAATGCGACGATGTATTGAATGCGCGTTTGGCAAATTCTTTACGTTGTTCTAGAGAAGTATTACCTTCTTGATTTGCGAGTATTTCTTCCAATGCTTGGTAATCATTTTTAGAAGAGATAATTACAACATCGTTGAAGTTCTTAGCCGCCGCACGGATCAAAGAAATTCCACCGATATCAATTTTTTCGATAATATCTTGTTCGGATGCACCAGAAGCAACTGTTTCTTCAAACGGGTACAAATCCACAATAACCAAATCGATCTCAGGTATCCCGTATTGGGCAAGCTGCTGTTGATCAGACTCAAGGGGGCGGCGAGCCAAAATACCTCCAAACACTTTTGGATGCAAAGTTTTTACACGACCACCTAAAATAGAAGGATAGCTCGTGAGGTCTTCCACTGGAACAACATCTATACCTAAATCTTTGATAAATGTCTCTGTTCCGCCAGTGGAATAGAAGGTAACACCGTATTTGTTTAATAATTCAACTAAAGGAGCTAGGCCGTCTTTATAATAGACTGAAACCAAAGCATTTTTAATCTTTACAGGATGGTTCATTATGATGGATTTGTTTCGTGGCGCAAAGATAGGTATTTAAAATTTTGATATCAATAAATCAAATACTTTAAAAATAAAGGAGAATCTATTTGATAGCTTCTCCTTCGTAATTTTATACCAAATTGAGCTTTAACTTTAGCTCTTTAGAAATTTGATTGGTGATCTCCCATATTGGTTCTGGCTCATCGGTATTATTGAATATTACCTGATCGCAAGTATCTTGATAGGGTAATAGATACTCGTTATAAGATGGGAGTACATGGTTCACCCATTTGTACATCACATCGTCTTCAAAGTAGCCCCTTTCAACCAAATCGCGGTGTAGGCGTCGTCTCAATGCGATATCTTGATCGGCGCTTAAAAATATCTTATGATTAATTAAATCATTAATTTCTGTATAATAGAAAATGAATAAGCCTTCGATAATTAAAATCGGAGCCGGTTTAATCTCTAAAATTTTTGGTGTTAGGGCAGGATTGTTAAAGGTATACTCTTCCTTATGTATTGTTTCACCGTTAAAAAGTGCTTTGATATCTTTGTAAAAAGCTTGTCTGTCGATTGATGTTGGAATATCGAAGTTATAGAGCCTATTTTCCTCCTGAGTTTTGGTATTGGCAGGGATGTAATAATCATCTTGGGAAATTAAGGTGACCTCACTGGGCTTGAAATGTTTTAAAAAACTATTTAAGAAAAAAGTCTTCCCAGAGCCACTACTACCGGCAATTCCTATGACATACGGTTTGTTATTCATTTGTATTGTGCTATAAAAGCTATTTGATTGTGTTAATTTTCTAGCGGTAATCCATACGCAATTTCCACTTGGAAGCGTTTATCTAATGCTCCTATACTTGCGGCAGCTGATTTTGACAACACGACAATTGCATTTTGGTTCTCGGCATTATCATTAAATTTGCCCACTACTTTTGCGTATGTAACGCTTTTCGTCATCGGGTTAGTAATTTTTAGAATGGTACCTACTGGAGCCGACTTGTGTAATGCGAGGTTACTGGTGCCTTGAGATGAAAGTCCATCAATCCACACACCAATACCACGTTCTGATTTCTCACGGATTCCATAACGGTTTGTTGAAATTTGATTTTCTTCTTTGTTATCATCGTCTGTGGAGTCGGGTCTTACAATTTCGATTCCTTTAGGCTCTACTAATTTTGGTCTTTCCGGTGGGAGCGGCTGATTGGGGATCATGAGTTTCATTCCACCGCTAATGATATTATTTTTTAAATTGTTCGCTTTTTTGATATCTTCAACAGAAATACTAAACCTTTTGGATATCGCGTAAAGTGTTTCTTTTTCACCAACAATGTATTCCGTAAAACCTTCTTGCTGCTGCGGATTACGCGGATTTAGCGCTACCGGATTGCTACGGTCGTTAGTAATGACAGGTTTCGCTTTTCGACCGGTCGGAATCTTAACGATCTGACCAAGGTTTAGCGTACCATTACCATTTATTTGAGTCAATTGTCCTACCGTTGTTTTATACTTCTTACTTAGTTGATAGTAATTGTCTCCTTTTTCAATTTTGAATAGTACGAATTCTTCACCATTAATCACCTCATTTCCGATTGAATCGGGAATAGAATAAGTAGATAAAGATGTTGAATTTTTCGCTTCAACTTGTTGAATAGCTACTACTGCGATGGATAGCATAGCTATCTTTTTATATGTCTTTAATTCGAATAAAACTTTCATATATTTTGCAATTATACTAAATACGAAACAAACTCCCGTTTATTATCTGTCAAAAGGAATATTTGTCCGTGAATAAGAAAATAAATGTTGAAGAGCTTTAATTCCAGTCCCGAAACCGGAAGGATAGACTGTGTCAACATTTCTCTTGTTGATTGAACTAACCTGATTTGATAGTGATTATTTTTTTGTTTTTCATAGAAAGCCCAAATAAAGTAGTCATTTACTCGATTTATCCAGATATCACCATCAATAGGGAAGTCCTTCAAAAATAGGGGTATTTCACCATTATAGATAATTGGATAGACGAGCTCACTGGTATAAGGTTTAATGGTAATCAAATTTTTGCTTTCGATTGACATCGATTGAATATTCAAAAACAATTGTTGGCCCTGCGCTACCGTTTTGGGCCTAATGAGCAATCCTTGATCAACCAGACTGATGAAAACGTAATTAAACCAGGTTTCTTGACGCTGTGGGTTGTAGCAATCGATTACCTGTATACCTGCATCGATCGGTGAATTATTGGAAATCTTCTTTAGTATTAATTTTTTGCATTGGATTCCACCAAGTACCCATTCTCTGGTGATTGCCTTGAAGTCTTGCAAGACGTAAGTTCCTTCAAAAGTGATGACGTTGAAATAAGGGAAGGTATCTTCTGGATTTCTTGTTTCTATGGCGATCAATTTATTTTTTGCATCAATTTCTATGCGCCAAATTGGGTATGTAAAAATGAGATTGAAAGCTTTTGAAATTTCCTGATTTGCCATGTGATTTAAATCCAAGGGGACAAACTTAGATAAAGTATGAGTTAAATGCAAAAATAATTGCTAATGGACGTGGCAAAAAAAAGTCCAGACAACGCTGGACTTTCTTGAAAAAAAATATATCTTAAAATTTTGAACCAATTGTTAGTATAACATTTGTTCGTTGGTTTTTTATATCTGCAGCGGGGCTTGCAGTATTCCAATAGTTTTCGTCGATAGTATAAGGACTTTCTTTGTAATTGATGGCATTATAAGCTCCCGTCAAATCAATATACATGCCACGGCCTAGTTTTGCGCCGATGCCCAGCGAGGCCGTATAATTTGTATAATCTGCATTTTTATAAGGGTTACCACTATAATTAAAGCCAGCTCTTCCACTGAAGACATTATCAAACAAAACTTCACCACCGATTCTGGCATTAAATGCGCCTTGATATGTATCTTTGATGTTTTGATTCATGTTTTTTTCTAACGTTTTGCTGTAGTTACCTACATCCCTAAAACGCATAGCAGCATAATCCACCCACTCCACATCTGCGGTTATCAATCCTCTTGAAAAAATTTGGCTTGCACCCACAGCTAATTTATAAGGTGTATTCATATTGTACTCCAGGTAACTATGTCCTGCGTCATCGCTGGTTCGGTACTCTTTAAATGACTTATCTTCATTAGGTCTGAAATAACGAAACTCTGAATTACTATATGATTCATCCCTGATGCTCATAAATGTTGGAGATTTCGCCGTAAATCCCATGCTGAAAGTAGGTGTGAACTTGTATATGACCCCAAGTTTAAAATCTACACCAGTACCATCCGTTGCTTGAGCATAATCATCATAAAGTTCATAATCTTTATCCAACATAGCATACTTCTGTGCATTGGTTGGTTTTAAAAACTCTGAATCTTTGTTGATATCTTTTAATTGGTCGGCTGTCATTGTTTGACCATATTCAGTAAACCAACTTGAGTTGTCGTAACTAAACGCTGTAAATCCTAGAGCAGCTCCTAAATATAGTTTGTTACTATAGTTGGCACCAAACGACAGAACAGATTCGGATTTACTGCCTTTTTCTAAGATGGAATTGACTTGATTAAAGCCATTCTTTCCATCGTAAGTCCCGCCAACCGTGATTGGTATATATGATCCTGCCTTTTTAGGATCTACGTCGAATAATAATGAATTACTATAAACTTCCTGCCCCCAGCCATTCATACCGCTAGGTGACGATAGCCGGTCAGAATAGGCATCCGTAATTGAGCTTGTGTTGTTGACACCGTTATACTGTAATAAATTATTGTAGATATTGTTGCGGTTATAGGCAATACCCACATTAAAATTTAACCAGCCTCTATCTAAATTTCCACCATTTCGGTAGGTTGGCAGGTGAAAAACAATACCCGCATTATCCAGATTGAAATTATTCTTACTGCTGTTTGAATTTTGACCAAAATAGTCGGTTTTATTTTTGTTGTTAAGGTATCTGGCTGTTACTGATACGTCAGATTGATTAAAGTACCCCAAACCCGCCGGGTTACCGGTAATCGAACTTATATCTCCACCTAATGCGGTAGATGCGTTTCCCATGGCTTTAAAACGAGCTGTTCCCCCATTGTCCCCTTGGGAGAATAGAAGTACATCTTTCGTATATTGCGCTTGAGTAGTCCCTGCTGCACCTAAAATGAATGCAGTTCCAAAAAGTAATCTTTTGATTGTCATATGCTGAAATATCATCAATAATAAAGTAGTAGCACACAACGATGTGTATGCTACTATTCAAAATGCCTTTAATTAGCGAGTACGTCCTCCGCTTGATCTTGAGCTACCTCCTCCAGAGAAACCTCCTCCCGAAGATCTTGAGCTTCCGCCTCCAGAAAAGCCTCCACTAGAGCGAGAAGAACCACTATCATAACTTCTAGTCGGTGGTGTATATGAAGGTCGTGATGTTGAACTCGGGTTGCTTGAGCGTGTTTCCACAGACCGGCTCATTGGCCGTGATACTTCACCAGAACTGTTTCGTGTTCTCGAACCATTATTATAGTAACCATTTGTGCGTCTGGTACTATTTTGATAAGAACCATTCACTCTATCCGATGTTCTTGAGCGTGTACCATCTGAGTAAGCTCTATTTGATACACCATCAGATGTTCTTGTTCGGCTTCCTGATCTATCATAAGAATAACTGCGTGTTACGGAACCGTCAGAAGTTCTTGACCTGTTGGAAACAGACGTAATACGACCTCTAGAATCACGAGCTACCCCAGTACGATCGTATCCGCCAGAATTTCTAGCTACGCTATTGCGGTCATATCCTCCAGAAGTGCGGGATCTTGAGGATGAACTACGCGTGTTATAGTTGTCCCTATAAACTGATCTACTTGAAGCATAACGTGGTCTTGAGTTGCCCCAGTAACCACCACCCCAGTAACCATTTCCGTACCAACCAGATCCCCAGTAGCCTCCGCCGTACCAGCCACCCCAAGGTCTGTAGCCACCATACCATGGCGATCCCCATCCCCAGCTAGATCCCCATCCGAGACCAATTGACCATGAAGAACCCCATCCAGAGTTCCATCCCCATCCCATTCCGAATGATGGACCGTATCCGTACCATCCTCCAAATCCATAACCATACCATGGATCAAAAAATGGGTCGAAGTAGGTCATACCTGGACTAGCGTAGTAAAAACGGTTGATACGATTGGCATATTCAAGATCTTCATAAGAATCACTATTGTAATCCTGATCAGAATATTCATCCTCATAATAGCCGCCTTGCGACTGTCCGTTTTGTTCGGATTGATCTGCGTCTGTGTAATAATAATCTGGGCTTTGGTAAACCTTTTGTCTCGCTTGCCCATTATTGCCGTAGACATCGTCGCCATAAATTTGCCTACTTGTACCGCAGGAACCTAAAATGAACGCTCCTGTTATGGCAAGTGCTCCGATAAATAATCTATTTTTTTTCATAATATCCTAAATCGTTATTTTCGATTATACAGCCTTATTTACTATCTTAGACGCAAATTTCTCGAGGTGGTTTAATCGAAGTAATCAAAAATACAAATATTTTTTTTGAACGCTTTTCGCATTGGAATTACAGACGGGATTTAAGGTAATAATGTTACAATAATTTATCAATCACATATGAGTAAAGGAATAACAAGTCGTGCAGAAGATTATTCGCAATGGTATAATGAGCTTGTAATCAAAGCTGATCTGGCTGAAAATTCAGCTGTACGAGGATGTATGGTGATCAAACCATACGGATATGCTATCTGGGAAAGAATGCAGGCAATCTTAGACAAAAGATTTAAAGAGACTGGTCATAGCAACGCTTATTTCCCTTTATTCATTCCCAAATCGTTTTTTTCTAAAGAAGCAGCGCATGTGGAAGGTTTTGCTACAGAGTGCGCCGTGGTTACCCATTATAGGTTAAAAAACGATGGTACAGGTAAGATCGTCGTGGACGAAGAGGCGAAATTGGAGGAAGAGTTGATCGTGCGTCCAACTTCAGAAACGATTATATGGAATACTTATCGCGGATGGATTGAATCTTATCGTGATCTCCCTATTTTGGTCAATCAATGGGCAAACGTGGTGCGTTGGGAAATGCGAACACGTCTTTTCTTACGTACAGCTGAGTTTTTATGGCAGGAGGGGCATACTGCACATGCCACAAAAGAGGAAGCTATTGCGGAAACAGAACGTATGCTTGATGTATATGCCGAATTTGCAGAAAAGATTTTAGCTGTACCCGTTGTCCGTGGAAGGAAAACAGAAAATGAGCGTTTTGCGGGAGCATTGGATACCTATTGTATTGAGGCATTGATGCAAGATGGTAAAGCATTGCAAGCAGGGACATCCCATTTTCTTGGCCAAAACTTTGCCAAGGCATTTGATGTGAAATTTACTTCTAAAGAAGGCAAGTTAGAACATGTATGGGCAACTTCGTGGGGGGTTTCTACCCGACTCATGGGTGCATTGATTATGGCTCATTCCGACGATCAAGGGTTGGTATTGCCACCGAAATTGGCCCCGATTCAGGTTGTGATTGTTCCGATTTTTAAGACTGAGGAAGAAAAGGCGCAAATTGATGTATTTGTGAATCAGTTAACAACTGAACTGCGGGTGAAAGATATTTCGGTAAAATATGATGATCGCGATACACAGCGTCCGGGTTTTAAATTTGCTGAATGGGAATTAAAGGGAGTACCTGTTCGCGTCGCTGTCGGTGCAAGAGATATGCAAAATGGTACAGTAGAATTGGCCCGTCGTGATACACAAACGAAAGAAACTGTTGCTCAAGAGGGCCTAGCCAGTACGATTAATACGTTATTGGATACAATACAAGAAAATATCTATCAAAAAGCGTTGAATTTCAGAACTTCTCATTATACGGAAGTAAATTCTTATGAAGAATTTAAAGAAGTACTGGAAGGTAAAGGTGGATTTATCTCCTGTCACTGGGATGGGACAACAGAAACGGAGAAGCGTGTAAAAGAAGAAACTAAAGCAACAATTCGTTGTATTCCTTTGGAAGCAAAGGAAGAGCAAGGGGTCTGTATATTTACCGGCAAACCATCCAGTAGGCGTGTGCTTTTTGCTAAAGCTTATTAATCGTTTGCAATATGAGGATACTCATTTTAGGATGTGGTTGGCTTGGAGAGTCTTTTGCGGTATACATGAAGCATCAAGGCCATGAAGTCTGGGTAAGCACAACAACATATGAAAAATACCATCGGCTAAAAGCTGAGGGTATTTTTTCGTTTATGCTTGATTTTGATGGAGAAAGCTTTCCGGAAAAGGTTGATATACCCATTCAATTTGACTTCGTGTTAAATAGTATACCAGCAAGTCAGAAAAATAGCGTAGAAATGCTAGATAACAGATTTTTTAATATCAAGCAATTTTTTAGCCGTATTAGTTGGCAAACGCATGTGTTTTTAAGTTCTACTGGAATTTATCCCTCTAAAGATGTGGTGTTTGATGAATCTTTTACGAATAGGGCTGAGCTTGCACCAAAGCTCTTGATGGCTGAAGAGTCTATGTTGGAATTGGCCAATACCGTTGTTTATCGTTTAGGCGGCCTATTTGGTAAGAATCGTGTCTTTGCAAAATATTTCTCTGAGCGTATCTGTACCACTGGAGAGCAGCCTGCTAATTTTGTTCATATTGACGACGTTGTCGCTCTGCTGGAAGCGACCACTAACCGCACACTTAAACATACCATTTATAATGTTGTTGCTCCCTTACATCCTAAGAAAAAAGATGTCATTATTGCTTCTGCAAAAAAATATGGTTATGCTTTGCCTCTCGCGTTCGAAGCAGCTGAAACGACTCAGAAAATAGTGAGCGGAGAATTACTGCAAGAAGAGCTGGACTATCAATTTGTTTTGCCTGACCCATTGCAGTTTTAGTCTTATTTTTCTTTTTTAAAATGAAAAAGAAATTTTGATTGTCTGGGTGGAGAAAATTAAATAAATTGATTAATTTAACCTTAGTCCTTGCGAAGCAAATTCAGTTACGTTAAATTCACTTAAAAGATCTTGTGCGCTGAAATTTGTCGATAGCCACGGATCATTTCCGGACATCAGGATTTCCTTTAAACAAACCGAGTAATAGATTTATTATTTTAACAGCTTATTATATAAAGCCATGACAAATGTAGAGAGACATCAATATATCTTAAAACAATTAAAAGAAGTCGGCGTAGTTCAAGTAATTGATCTGTGTGAAGAATTGGGAGTTTCTTCTGTAACTATTCGGAAGGATTTGACTTTGTTGGAAGATAGTGGATTGTTGTTTAGAACGCATGGCGGGGCGACACAATATAATCCGTATACGACTGACCGTACTGTATTCGAAAAAGAGAAACTTCGTTCGGATGATAAAAGTAGGATTGGAAAGAAAGCAGCTGAGCTGATCGAGCAAAACGACTCTATCATTATAGCTTCTGGCACAACGATGCAGTCGCTTGCCAAGCAGATTGTTCCAAAAGGCAATATCACTGTAGTAACTTCGGCATTGAATGTTGCTATGGAGTTAATAAAATATCCTTCTGTTGAAATTATGCAGCTGGGAGGGACGCTTCGCAAGACATCTACTTCCGTCACAGGGAAATATGCGGAAAATTTGTTAAAAGATTTTTATTGCAGTAAATTGTTTTTGGGAGTGGATGGTATCGATTTGGAATATGGTGTGTCAACTTCAAGCGCCCAGGAAGCACAATTAAATCGGATTATGATCGATACTGCTCAAAAAGTGGTGGTGCTTGCAGATTCTTCTAAATTTGGCCGGCGAAGCTTTGGGAGAATTTGTGGTTTTGAAAAAATTGATATGTTAATTACAGATGATAAGGTTAATGCAAGCTTTGTAGAATCATTGGAAAAAGCTGGTGTAAACGTGATTGTTGTTTAATAAGAATTAGGTTCAAGACCATTCTGATTTTTTAATTAAAATTCCCCCAATAACTGAATGACTTTATGGGGGAATTTCTATTTTTGAATAGTTCGTTTAAATAATCGCTGGTTCCTGCTGGCTCAGGCAGTGGAAACTTCCCAGTCCCCAAATGATGTCGACCGAATTTATTCCAATGACTTTACGTTTAGGAAAGCAGCTTTGGATGATGTCCAGTGCTCTTTGGTCGTTTTTGTCGTTGAAGACTGGCACAACAACAACATCATTGGCAATGTAGAAATTAGCATAAGAAGCGGGTAATCTGGTACCCTCATAAATAACAGGGGCCGGCATTGGGAGCTCAATGATATGCAGGGGTTCTCCGTTTAAGAGTTTAAATGAACGAAGCATTTCCAGATTTTCCTGAAGAATCTGGTAATTCTCATCTGAAGGATCTTCTTCTACAACAGTTAGTACTGTATTTTCATTAACGAAGCGTGTAATATCATCAATGTGGCCGTCTGTATCGTCTCCAACTATACCATCACCAAGCCATAACACTTGTTCTTGACCGTAAAACTCTTTTAAATAGATTTCTATTTGTTCTTTCGTTAAGTGCGGATTTCGGTTTTTATTCAACAGGCACGCCGTTGTTGTCATAATTGTTCCTGCACCATTAAATTCAACTGATCCTCCCTCCATGACGATGTCAGGGGTAAATAAAGGAAGACCCAATTTTTGGGCAATGCGAGTTGGGACGATATCGTCAAGTTCAAATGGAGGATATTTACCACCCCACGCGTTATACCCCCAGTCAACAACTGCTTTTTGATTTGTCGACGGATTAATGATAAAAGCAGGGCCGTGGTCTCTACACCAAGCATCATTGGTTGGATTAAAATAGAATTCGATATTGCTAAAATCTGTCGTCACGTCTTTCAGGGCCTGTATAGCAAAATTTTGCATTTCCTCATTAGCGACGTTAATTCTTACCTTTTGGCCTTCGGATACGACTTTAATAAATTGACAATAAGGTTCGTATATCGTTTCGATTTTTCCAGGCCACGATTCCTCTTTGTGTGGCCAGCTCAGCCATAAGGCCTCTTGCTTAGCCCATTCTGGCGGAAATGAGAATCCCTGTTTTTTTGGGGAATTGTCAAAATAGGTCTGTATAAATGTATTTTTCTGTTCCATACTTATTTTAAGGGGATTAAAAAAGCCATTTCAGTTAAACTCAGCACAGCTATGTACCTTCGCAACCGAAATGGCAAGTATATGCAATATTAGTCTTCGTCAATAAAACGTTTGGTGATTGGGGAGTATGTTTCAATTCTTCGATCTCTCAGAAATGGCCAGTGTTTTCTAAAATAATCCGATTCATTTAAGTCTAATTCGACGACCTCAATTTCCTCCTTGTCATGAGAAGCTAGGTAAAGCAATTTCCCCTGTCCATTTGTTACGAAACTTCCACCCCAGAATTTCATGGCACCATTTTGTTCATATCCAACCCGGTTAACAGATACCACTGGAACGCCGTTAGCAACTGCATGGGAGCGTTGTATGGTTTGCCATGCGTTATATTGATCTTTGTTGGTTTCTTCGTCCTGATCAGTTGCCCATCCGATAGCCGTAGGATAAAATAAAATTTCAGCGCCCATTAAGGCGGTAATCCGAGATGCTTCAGGGTACCATTGATCCCAACAGATTAAAATTCCTATTTTGCCAAATTGTGTTTTGAATACTTTGTAGCCTAGATCACCCGGCGTAAAATAGAATTTTTCATAAAAAGCGGGGTCATCTGGAATATGCATTTTCCGATATTTTCCTAAATATGAGCCATCCGCATCTAGTACCGCGGTTGTATTATGGTAAAGTCCTTCGGCTCTTTTTTCAAATAATGAAGCGATAATGACGACTCCAGTTTCCTTGGCGATAGCCGATAGCGCATCTGTGGATGGACCGGGGATGGATTCAGCCAATGCGAAATTGTCATAATCTTCTACATCGCAGAAATATAAAGAGGTAAATAGTTCTTGCAGACACACAATTTGCGCACCTTTTGCAGCGGCCTCTTTTACTTTAGCGATAGCTTTTTCGAGATTCTCTTGTTTGCTTGCGGTACAGCTCATCTGTACAACTCCAACTTTTACTTTGCTCATTCTTTAATGCTTATTTAATTCAAGCACAAAGATACTATTCTTAATTTGGATTTGGTCTTTAGGTAAAAACAAAAAGAGCTCTTAGAGCTCTTTTCGTAATCTTGCTACAGGGATATTCAATGCCTCCCGATATTTTGCTACTGTTCGTCGTGCAATATTATAGCCTTTTTCTTTCAGGATCTCAGTAAGCTTTTCATCAGCTAGCGGTTTCCGTTTATTTTCTTTTGAAATACACTCCTCCAATATTTTTTTAACCTCTTTATTGGATACCTCTTCCCCAGAATCTGTTTGAATAGCTTCGGAGAAAAAAGATTTTAGGAGAAAAGTGCCGAATTCTGTCTGTACATATTTTGAATTTGCCACCCGCGATACTGTCGATATATCCATGTCAATTCTATCCGCAATATCTTTCAATATCATGGGTTTTAGCTTTCGATCATCACCTGTCAGGAAATAATCATATTGGTATTCCATGATGGCATTCATTGTTTTGAGTAAGGTTTGCTGGCGTTGCTTTATGGCATCAATAAACCATTTTGCTGAGTCAAGCTTTTGCTTGACGAATTGTACAGCTTCTTTCATTTTTTTATCCTTTTGATCCGATTTTTCATAGTGCTCGAACATGTGCTGGTAATCACGGCTTATACGGAGCTCGGGCGCGTTTCGGCCATTTAAAGTCAAATGTAGAATACCATCATTGTTGCTAATATGGAAATCCGGGATAATATGAAGCTGTTTACCAGCCACCGCGCCAGAGTCTCCAGGCTTTGGATTAAGTTTTAGGATCTCATTCACTACATTTTTTAAATCCTCGGATGAAATACCCAATGATTTTTCTAATTTATCATAATGCTTTTTGGTAAATTCTTCGAGGTAGTTCGCTACTACTTTAATAGCAAGTTTAATTGTAGGATTTTGAGTGTCTTTTTTTTGCAGCTGGATCAAAAGACATTCTTGTAAATCCCGAGCGCCAATTCCGGCCGGCTCAAAATCTTGAATGACTTTCAACATATCAAGCACTTCATTTTCTTCAGTCATTACGTTTTGCCCAAACGCTAGATCGTCTACAAGATTGATAATAGGACGGCGTAAGTACCCGTCGTCATCAAGACTGCCAATAATTTGCTGGCCAATTAGAAAGTGCTTGTCATCTAAAGCCAACAGGTCTAATTGCTGTTGTAACTGCTCATAAAAGGAATGCTGGATTGCAACAGGCATTTCTTTCCGATCATCATCATCATCGCCATACTCATAGCCGTTACCATAATCTTTGAAATCGTCCTCCTGAATATAGTCTTCCAAGCTAAAGTCGTCTGAGTCGAATCCATCTTCATTGTCAAAATTATCATCGGGATCTTTGTCAGGATATTCTTCTATAGGATCGGTCATATTAGTCAAGCTACCATCTTCTAACGCAGGGTTTTCCTCTAATTCTTCCTTGATTCTTGCATCTAATGAAACAGTCGGAACCTGCAACAATTTTATAAATTGTATCTGTTGCGGAGACAATTTCTGTAATAGCTTTTGTTGTAATGTTTGTTTTAACATGCTAATAGTTGACTTTTTTACATCTAAATTTAAACAAATATCATTATTATTTTAAAATAAAATCGATAATAAATAAAAAAGGGGTATAATATTTGTGGAAGGCGGCTTAAAAAGGGAAATTTGACCTATCGAATTATACTCAATTTTTGGGTTGTTTTGCGCATACCATTTATTGTTAAAAAATGTAAATAGTTGATTACAGCGATTTATTTAGTTGTATATTTAGCCCCTGAAAATAGATAGAAAGGCATGTCAGGCGGGGTTAAAACCTTTTGCTGGTCGGATGTGTTGAATATAAGGTAAATTTCCATTTATGTTTAAACGTATTAAGAATAGAATTCTTCGTTATTTCGTTATAGCAATATACTTTGTCATTATATTGGTTTGTGCTATACAATTGAATTTTCTTTGGCTTTTCGGTTATTCTCCGACTAAAAAGGATATTGTTATGCCTAGTGTTAATATCTCAACGGAGTTATATACCGCGGACAGTGTTTTAATTGGCCGGTATTTCGATGAGGATAGAAATCCAATTCCGTTTGACAGTATCCCTAAAACAGTAACGAATGCTTTGATAGCAACCGAGGATGTACGTTTTTATAGTCATAAGGGTGTTGACTTTTTTGGATTAGGATCGGGAATTTTATCGACTTTAAAAGGAGATAAGCGGGGTGCAAGTACAATTACGCAGCAATTAGCTAAAAATCTTTATCGTACTCGCTATAATAAGTCGGGTGGTTTGTTGACACGTCTTCCTGTTGCCGGATTAGTGGTGACTAAATTTAAGGAGTGGATGACAGCTTACAAACTGGAGCAGCGTTACTCCAAAAACCAGATATTGGAAATGTATTTGAATACTGTCTCGTTCAGTAATAACGCTTATGGAATTGAAACGGCTGCAAAACGATATTTTTCAAAAGGAGCGAATCAGTTGACTCAAAACCAAGCGGCTGTTTTAATAGGGATGCTAAAAGGTACTACATTGTATAATCCGATTCGAAATCCTGAAAATGCATTTGTACGAAAAAATATCGTATTAAGTCAAATGTATAAAAGTGGCTTTTTAAAAAAAGAAGAGTATGATGGTCTGATTAAAGAAAAGATTGTTTTGAATACGAATAGTCAAGATATAAATGCTGGTGGAGACTCTTATTTACGTACTGCTGTAGCGAAGTGGTTGGAGAAATGGTCAGAGGAAAATAATTATGACATCTACACTGACGGGCTGAAAATTTATACCACTATAAATTCTAAACTTCAAAAGCATGCTGAAGAAGCGGTCGCCAAGCAAATGGTAGAATTGCAGCAACGTTTAAATAATACTTGGGATGGACAGGAGCCTTGGCGCGATTTGTCAGGCAAAGTTATTCCTAATTTTTTGGATAATTTGGCTAAAAAGATCCCTTATTATGCTTTTTTGAGTAAAAAGTACGCCAATACTCCTGATAGTATCTCTTATTTCCTCAACAAGAAGAAGAAGATGGAAGTCTATAATTGGAAGGATGGAGGCAAGATTGAAAAGGAGATGTCTACAATGGACTCTTTGAAATATTATGCGATGATGCTGAATGCGGGGATGATGTCAATGGATCCGTATTCAGGTGAAATCAAAGCATGGGTTGGTGGAATAAATCATCAATATTTTAAGTATGATCACGTGATGCAAGCGAAACGACAAGCGGGATCTACGTTTAAGCCTTTCGTATACTTAGCAGCCTTAGAATCGGGAATGTCTCCTTGTGATAAAATTACAGATAAGCCTGTTACCATCAAGATTGATAAAGGTGATTCTGTTGAGATATGGGAACCTAAAAATGCTGACTGGAATTTCTCCTACCGTGAAATGTCTTTGCGGCATGCGATGGCCCGCTCCATCAATTCGGTTACAGTTCAGTTAACTGATATGGTCACGCCTTCGAAAGTTGTTGATGCGGCTCACCGTTGTGGTATTACGAGTAAATTAAATCCGGTTGCTTCTGTAGGGCTTGGACCTAATGATGTTTCTGTTTTTGAAATGGTGAATGGGTACTCAACAATGATGAACCATGGCGAGCGCGTGACACCTTTGCTGGTTTCTAAGATTGAAGATCATGATGGTAACGTGATTGCAACGTTTCAGGCAGAACGTAAACAGGTCGTTGATAAGCAAGATGCGTGGTTAATGACGTATATGCTCCGTGGTGGGATGGAAGAGCCAGGTGGTACGTCTCAAGGATTGTGGGAGTGGGATTTATTTAAAAAGGAAAATGAAATAGGAGGGAAAACAGGTACTTCTTCTGAATATGTAGATGGCTGGTATATGGGGGTGACAAAAGATCTGGTTACAGGTATTTGGGTAGGGTGTGACGAGCGGAGCATTCACTTTAAGAACTCGCATACGGGAGAAGGTTCTCGTACTGCATTGCCGATTTTCGGAGTTTACCTTGAATCCGTTTATAAAGATAAGAATTTAGGGTACACCATGGGTAAGTTTCCAAGCCCTACTGTTGAAATTACAAAATCATACAAATGTGAAACGCCGCGTTACAGTGATCCGGAACCAGAGCAGATGGATTCTACTCAGTTAGAGGTGCCTACTGATGAAGGATTTATCGGGCCGGAAGAAGAGGGTGGTGAAGAAAGTCAACTTGAACGCAATAATACGGATCAACTTGAGCGTAACAATACTGAAGGTGGTGCGGATAGTTTGCAAAGTGAAAAATTATCATCGTCTGAAGATGGGCCTGTTCAGAATTAAATAACTGCTTTTAATACTTGTCTTCAAAAATATGAAATGGCCGCCTAGTTTTTATACAGGTGGCTTTTTTTTGCTAAGCGGCGTAGCTTGTGCCTCTTTTGGCGAAATCTCGGTGTGGCTGCGGGAAAAGATTATTCCAGTTTGGATTAGATTTACGGATGAGTCTTTCAATCTGCATGGCTGTAAAATGCTGTAGTTCGTCTATCTTTTTGTTTGCTGTCTCTAAACTTGTAAAATCTTCCGTATAGATTATTCTATTTAGGCTTGGGCCTTGATTGAAGATGAAACTGTTGGATTGCTGTAGCTTCATTACTGTAGTGAATATGTTGGTGCTGAGACCAATTTCGAAGCGTTTCCGATTGCTATCTGTCACTATATATAGAATAATATTGCTCATAATGCTAAATTATTTGGACGTTTAAAATATATTTACTAATTTTATTGGCACAATATTACTAATAAAATTAGTTTTTGCAAAATATTTTTTGAAAAAATAACATGTCAAATATTTCGTCCAATCTGAAGTTCCTTAGAAAAGGAAAGAAAATTACACAGCAACAATTTGCTGATATCATGGAAATTAAGCGAGCGTCTGTCGGGGCGTATGAAGAAGATAGGGCTGAGCCTAAATATGAGTTGTTGAAGAAGATTGCTGAATTCTATGGGTTGACTATGGATGAACTGGCAAACGATGTTATTGACGACAAGTGGAAGCCAGTTCCCAAAAGTAATGCATCCAATTTAAGGGTGCTAAGTGTCACTGTGGATACGGATAACCGTGAGAATATTGAACTGGTGCCTGTAAAGGCTAGTGCTGGGTATTTAAATGGGTATGGTGATCCGGAGTATGTCGCAGAATTACCTAAGTTTTCGCTTCCAATGTTTGGTCAGGGCACATTTCGCGCTTTTGAAATTAAAGGAGACTCGATGTTGCCTTTGCCGTCAGGATCTATTGTCGTGGCGGAGTATGTGGAAAACTGGGATGATATTAAGCCTGGAAGTACGTACGTAGTCGTGTCGAAGGAAGATGGCGTGGTGTATAAACGTATCGCTTTTAAATTTAAAGAGGATAAAGGCTTGAAGCTCGTTTCTGATAACAAAACATATGTGCCTTATTGGGTTGAGACGTCGGATATCCTTGAAGTGTGGAAGGCGAAGGCTTTTATAAGTACGCAGCTCCCTGAACCGACGCCTGAGCCGACAATGGAAACATTGACGAGTATGATGGCACAAATGCAGAAAACGATTAATGCAGTTGTTGACAATTCAAAGTAGTGAAATATTTTTAGCATTTTGAGCGATATTTGTTTTTTATTTTATAAAGTGCTATATTTGCATATCTGAAAGGAAGGGGGCTCGTATTGCCCCCTTTTTTTAATTCAATTAAATAGCATTTCTACAGAAAGAACAATGCAGCATATAGAGAAACGAGTTGTTGAACTCATAGAAGAGAAAATAGCGGATCGCGATGACTTATTTATTGTCAGCGTGAAGATGCATCCAAATAAAATTCTAGAGATTCTTTTGGATGGGGATAATGGTATTAATATTGACGATTGTGCACAGGTGAGCCGTCATGTGGGTTTTCATCTGGAAGAAGAAAATGTAATTGATAATGCCTATCGTTTAGAGGTTTCCTCACCAGGTATCGATGCTAATTTTGTGAATATCCGACAGTATCAAAAGAATATAGGTCGTACGATTCAGGTTAAGTTGATTGATAATACTAAAATTGAAGGTACATTGGTGACGCTGGATGATACGAAGATCAATGTTCTTCAGAAGATTAAAGAAAAAGGTAAAAAAGCGCAAGAGGTAGAAAAAGAACTTCCTTTTGATCAAATAAAAGCAACAAAAGTGGTAATTTCATTTTAATAATAATGAGTAACAGCAACATCAATCTGATAGACTCTTTTCAAGAGTTTAAGGAGTTTAAGAATATCGATAGACCTACTGTTATCACAGTATTGGAAGAGGTTTTTCGTAGTATGATCCGTCGTCGTTTTGGTACGGATGAAAATGTGGATGTTATCGTGAATCCAGATAACGGGGATTTGGAGATTTGGAGGACTCGTGTCGTTGTTGAAGATGAATTTTCAGAGGATGATGATCTTGAAATCGAATTAGCTGAAGCTAGAAAACATGACGAAGACTTAGAAGTAGGTGATGATTTTATTGAGCAGATCACCTTAGAAAGTTTTGGTCGCCGTGCAATCCTAGCGGCTCGCCAAACGCTTGTGTCGAAAGTTTTGGAATTAGAAAAAGATGAGGTCTTTAAAAAATATAAGGATAGAGAAGGAGAGTTGGTTATTGGTGAAGTGTATCAGATTTGGAAGAAAGAGATCTTGGTATTAGATGAGGATGGTAATGAATTAATTCTTCCGAAGTCTGAACAAATTCCTGCCGACTACTTCAAAAAGGGCGATGGTATACGTGCAGTCGTGCATAAAGTTGATATGATGAATAATAATCCAAAGATTATTATTTCACGTACCGCACCAGCGTTTTTACAACGTTTGTTTGAACTGGAGGTCCCTGAAATTTTTGATGGTTTAATTACCATCAAAAAAATCGTTCGCGAACCTGGAGAAAGAGCGAAAGTTGCTGTTGAATCGTATGACGACCGTATTGATCCGGTAGGAGCTTGTGTGGGTATGAAAGGGTCCCGTATTCATGGTATCGTACGTGAACTGCGTAATGAGAATATCGACGTTATTAACTTTACGACAAACCATTCCTTATATATCGCTCGTGCTCTGAGTCCTGCAAGGATTAGTTCAATCAAAATTGATGAAGAAAATAAAACTGCAGCTGTATACCTGAAATCCGATCAAGTTTCGTTGGCAATTGGACGTGGTGGGCACAATATTAAATTGGCAGGAAAATTGACTGGATATGAAATTGACGTTTATCGCGAGAATGATGAGTTCGATGAGGATGTTGATATCGAAGAGTTCAGCGATGAGATTGAAAGCTGGGTAATCGATGAATTAAAACGTGTTGGTTTGGATTCAGCGAAGTCTGTGCTATCTCTTAGTGAGGAAGAGTTAGTGAGACGTACAGATCTAGAAGAAGATACAATTCGCGAGATTGTACGTATTTTGCAAGCTGAATTTGAATAAAATTCAGCTCATTAATTTTTTTCTATCTAACATTCGGAATAAATTGTTTATGGATGGAAAAAAACATATTTTTGTAATTATATTAAAATAGTTTATATTATAGATGACTGAAGGAAAAGGAACAAACTTGCTTAAAGCAGCAAAGGAACTCAACATCGGGATACATACCGCCGTCGAATGTTTAGTGAAAAAAGGATATGATGTAGAAGCAAAGCCTAACACTAAATTGAACGGAGAGATGTATGGTGTGCTGTTAAAAGAGTTTCAGGGAGACAAATCACTGAAAGATGAAGCTAAACAAATCGTTATTGGCAAAATTCGTCGTGAGGAGTCGCCGTCCACTTCTCCTAAGGAATCATCTAAGAATGAGGATAACGAAGATCGTGATGAGTCCAAGGAAATCTTGGTCAAGAATACGGTAGAAATTCCATCAGCTAAAGAAGCTACTCCTGAAAAGGTAGAGGAACCTACGCACCAAGGTGGTATGAAGGTTGTTGGTAAAATTGATCTTGACGCTTTACGTAGAGGCGGAAATAAGGTTAAGAAGGAAGAACCTGTTAAGGAAGAGCCTAAAACTACCAAGGAAGCACCAGCGGAGGTAAAAGCAGAAGTTAAGGCGGAAGAAAAGAAGGATGCCGAAGTGAAAGCGCCTAATGTTGAAGCAAAAAAAGAAGAACCAAAGGTTACTGAGAATAAGCAAGAAGCTATAGTGCCCAAAGCGGAGATTCAAAAACCGGAAGTAGATAAAACTGAAGTAAAAGCAACTCCGGTTGTAGAGACAAAAACTGAACCTGTGAAGGTAGAAGAGAAGAAAAAAGAAGAAACAGCGCCAAAAGCTGTACCAGTAACTCCAATAGTGGAGCCTGTAAAAAAACAAGGTGATGATATTTTTTCTGCTCGCGCAGAGAGATTGACAGGTCCTAAAGTCGTTGGTAAAATTGAATTGCCAACAGCGAGACCTTCCCACAAACCTGTGGCTTCATCTTCAAATGCTGGAAATAACAACGAGAAACGTAAGCGTAAGCGTACGAATCCAAATGGTCCAGTTAATCCGAACGCGGCTCAAGGTCATGGTAATAATAATCAAAACCGTGGGCCACGTGATGGTAATAATCCCAACAACCGAGACCAACAAGGTAATCGTGGTGGGAATCATGGTAATAACAATAATCCTAACAATCGTCAAGGGCAAACCGGAAACCAACAAGGTAGGCCAGGGCAAGGTGGTGGAAATAACCAACACCCAGGCAGACCGGGGCAAGGGACCAGACCGCAATACGGAAATCGTTTTGACAATAGAGGAAAAGGAAGACCTGTTGAGAATAAGGAAGAGCCTACAGAAAAGGAAATACAAGACCAAATCAAAGCAACACTTGCTCGCCTAAGTGGTGCAGGTAAGTCGGGGAAATTTGCGCAGCGCGCCAAATTGAGACGACAGAAACGTGATGATGTTGCCCAACATGCAGAAGAAGCTGCAATGGAGCAAGAGATGATGGCGAAAGTATTGCGTGTTACAGAGTTTGTAACTGCAAATGAATTAGCTAACTTGATGGACGTTCAAGTAACTCAGATTATTGCAACTTGTATGAGTTTGGGTATGTTTGTGTCAATTAATCAACGTCTAGATGCTGAAACTTTAGCAATAGTAGCGGATGAATTTGGTTATCAGGTAGAGTTTATCAAACCTGAGGATGAAGAAACTGCTGAACTTGAAGAATCCGATACTGAACAAAACTTGATTTCGAGAGCGCCTATTGTAACTGTAATGGGACACGTCGATCATGGTAAAACCTCATTACTGGATTACATTCGTAAGGCAAACGTTACTTCTGGTGAGGCGGGTGGTATCACCCAACATATCGGTGCATACGCGGTTAAATTGGAAGATGACCGTAAAATCACATTCTTGGATACGCCTGGTCACGAAGCTTTTACGGCTATGCGTGCCCGCGGTGCCAAAGTTACTGATATTGTTATTATCGTTATTGCAGCGGACGATGCTGTCATGCCACAAACAAAAGAAGCAATCAACCACGCGCAAGCGGCAGGTGTGCCAATCGTATTTGCATTTACTAAAGTGGATAAACCTGGAGCAAATCCTGATAGAATCCGCGAGCAGCTTTCTGCGATGAATATCTTAGTTGAAGACTGGGGTGGTAAGTTCCAAGCGCAAGAGATTTCAGCAAAAACTGGAGAAAATGTCGACCTATTATTAGAGAAAGTTTTATTGGAAGCTGAGATGTTAGATCTAAAAGCTGATCCGAAAAAACGAGCTGTTGGTTCAGTAATTGAAGCAGCTTTGGATAAAGGTCGTGGTATTGTGACAACGGTATTGATACAAAGTGGTACATTACGTGTTGGAGATCCTATTTTAGCGGGATCGCATTCCGGTAAAGTTAAAGCGTTGACTAATGAAAGAGGTGAACGTGTTAAAGAGGCGGGACCGTCTGTTCCAGTACAAATCTTGGGAATGGCAGGAGCGCCGACAGCAGGGGATAAGCTTTATGTTCTTGAAAGCGAGTCTGAAGCTAGAACTGTAGCCAACAAACGTCTTCAGTTACAACGCGAGCAAGGCATGCGTGCTACTAAGCATATCACCTTGGATGAAATCGGTCGTCGTTTAGCTATTGGTAACTTCAAAGAACTTAATATTATCGTTAAAGGTGATGTGGACGGTTCTATCGAAGCATTATCAGATTCATTATTGAAATTGTCTACTGACGAGATTCAAGTTAATATCATTCATAAATCAGTGGGTGCGATCTCTGAATCGGATGTATTGTTAGCTTCTGCTTCCGATGCGATCATCATAGGTTTCCAAGTACGCCCAACACAAAACGCACGTAAGTTAGCTGAGAACGAGCAAATTGATGTACGTTTATATTCGATCATCTATGATGCGATTGATGAAATCAAGTCTGCGATGGAAGGTATGTTAGCTCCGAAATTTGAAGAGAAAATTGTTGCTGAGGTTGAAATCAGAGAAACATTCAAAATTTCTAAAGTTGGTACCATCGCGGGATGTATGGTTCGCGAGGGTAAAATTAATAGAAACAATGATATCCGTGTAATTAGGGAGGGTGTTGTGATCCATACTGGTAAACTGGCATCTTTGAAGCGTTTCAAAGATGACGTGAAAGAAGTTTCACAGGGTTACGAATGTGGTTTAAATATTGACCGTTTCAATGATATTCAAGTGGGAGACATTGTTGAAGCTTACGAACAAGTTGAAGTGAAACGTAAATTGTAATCATTGAGGTGATATACGTATAAAATAGAAAGCGGCATTGATTAAATAAAATCAATGCCGCTTTGTTTTTACCCTTCATATAATTCAATCGGGAGCTGATCAGGATCAAAAAAGAATGTAAAGCGTTTATTTGTTAGCTCATCTATTCTGATTCCTTCGTGTGATATCCCTGCTTTTTCAAGCTTATTTAATTCTAAGTCGAGATTATCTACTTCGAACGCAAGATGTCTTAAACCTGCAGCTTCTGGGAAGCTAAGCCTTTTGTGTGGCGAAGGAAAAGAGAACAGTTCGATAATATAGTGATCATTTAGTCTGAGATCCAGTTTATACGAATCGCGTTCTTTGCGATAATATTCTTGTATAATATCCAAGCCTAGTACGTCGGTATAAAATTCTTTTGAACGCTCATAATTGCTGCATATAATGGCAATATGATGTATTTTATTTAGGTTTAATTTCATCTATCGATACTTATAGCTTTGAGCTGTTTATACAGTTCTGCCTTTATATGGTAAAAAAACATATGATATTATGTTGAAAGTTATTTTGCTCTTTCATATTGTTTAGGCCATGGAATGTCAGCAGCTAATTCTTTCGCAAAATGTAAAGGAAGGTGAGGGTCGTCAAGAAATCCCCTAGCGATTAAAATTAAATCAGCTTGTTTTTTTTCAATGATCTCGGAGGCCTGAAAAGCTGTTTTGATCAAACCTACAGTGCCCACCTTGTTCTCAGTATTCTCTTTAATCGCTGTGGCAAAAGGGAGCTGATATGCAGGCTTGATAGCTATTTTTTGATGAGAGACTAAGCCTCCGCTTGACACATCAATGAGATCTACGCCCAATGTGTACAATAATTTTGATAAAGAGATAGACTGTTGTAGATCCCAACCATTCTCAGCCCAATCTGTCGCAGAAATACGTATCCATAAATTTTGAGTTGTTATTTCCTGTTTTACTTTTTTCACGATTTCAACAAGAAAACGGATTCTATTTTCGAATGTACCACCATAACTATCCCTTCGTAAGTTACTCAATGGGGAAAGAAATTGATGGATCAGGTATCCATGTGCAGCATGAAGTTCAATAATTTCGTAACCGGCTTGTATCGCTCTTCTCGTTGCTGCTCTGAATTGTTCAATCAATATTTCAATAGCGGCAATACTGAGCTCTTGTGGTTCGTGGTCTCCCGCATGGAAAGCGATGGGAGATGGAGCCACTGTTTGCCAGCCCTGAGGATCGGTTGGCGAAAGTTGTTTTCGGCCTATCCAAGGTTTATTATTGCTGGCTTTGCGGCCAGCGTGCGCTAGCTGTATCCCCGGAACAGAGCCATTTTCTTTGATGAACGTGGTTATTTCTTTTAATTTGCCGATGTGGCGATCGTCCCATATACCAAGGTCTCCCTCACTGATTCGGCCTTCAGCAGTAATAGCCGTTGCTTCTTGTATTATTGCGGCAGCACCACCGGCGGCAAACTGGCCCAAGTGTACTAAGTGCCAATTATTCGCAAATCCATCCGTTGCCGAGTACTGACACATTGGAGACACAACCAGGCGATTTTTTAATAGTATATTTCCAATATTTATTGGTGAAAATAATTGACTCATAATTCCTTGTTTAAATGAGGCAGGAGTAAAGAACGCTCCTGCCTTAATACATATAATACATCATTAAAAGCAGCCTTTGAAAGGCTTTTATTTAGCCCATCCCATCTTTTTTCGATCATTACGGATTTGTAGACCATAAAGAAGCCGATTTCAGCATAGCCCGTCTAGGTAGTTTTAAGTTGGCTACGACCAACTCTGCAAAATCTTCAGGCTGTAGAACTTTTTCTGGATTGCCATCTGTTAGGCCAAGGTCTTTGGACATATCCGAAGCAATAGTACTTGGCATTAGCGTACAGACACGAATATTGTTTTTTCTTACTTCGCGCATTAAGGAATCCGCAAAGCCTATCACGCCAAATTTTGAAGCACTATAAGCAGAGGTGGTTGCCGATCCATTTAATCCAGCAGTAGAAGAGACCATAACAATATCACCTTGATTTTTCTCAATCAATTGTGGAAGAATTGCTCTTGTAACAAAATATGTACCCAATAGATTGACATGAATGATAGATGTCCATTCTGCAATATCCATGTCAAGTACAGTGGAAAAAGATGACACACCAGCGTTGTTAATTAGAATATCAAATTTTCCAAAACTTTCTGTAAGTCGCTGAACTTCCTGTTGTACGGCTGAATAGTCGGACACATCAAAAACAGCATAAGTAACCTCAGTACCCAACTCAGCCAACTCAGCAGCGGTAACCTTTAAACTAGATTCATTTCTTCCTGTAATGGCGATATGAACACCTTCCTTAGCCAACGCAAAAGCAATCGCTTTTCCCAATCCTCGAGCTGCCCCTGTAATTAAGGCTCTTTTTCCTGTTATATTTTCCATAACATAAAATTAAGTATATACATTTTTACTCGTGTCAAATAAAACTCAAAAAAGGTAAGTTACTTTACTTTTTTTATAATGTTTTCGATAATTGGGTAGGTATTTGCCCGTATTTCTTCAAATTGGTCTGCATGACGCCACTCTGCCTTTGTAATATCTTCCGATGTTTGCGGTATTAATTTAGGGACTTTGTTAACACCCATTTCATACCAATTTGTTGTTTTTAGAACGAATTCACCGTTACGCAAAAAATAAGTATGATATGACGTAGTAATTTTCTTCCCTAAATAGTCAATTTTTATACCACATTCTTCTTCGACTTCACGTACTGCCGCTTCTCGCATTTTTTCATTATCTTCCACTTTACCTTTAGGAAGATCCCATTTGCCGAGGCGGTAGATAAATAAATAATCTCCATCACCATTTTTAACTAGCCCCCCGGCTGCCTTAATAATCTTCATTTTGTTTTTTAAGTTTTGAAATACTGTTTCAAAATCTTTGTTGATGTAGAGATATGTTTTTGGAACCTTATCAATTTCAGATTGTTTGAAAAGTTTTTGGAGGTCAATCTCTTGAAAACTAATTGTTTGCGGGTTTTTAGTTTTCGATGGAACGAAATCTGCTAAAATTAGCAGGGTTTCGTTCATATAAATTTTATAAATTTGCGCCATGAATAATTTAAATGAGGTTGAACAAAAAGTTGCTGAATCCTTATTGCAAATTAAAGCAATAAAATTGCAACCTAAAAGTCCTTTTACATGGGCATCAGGTTGGAAGTCTCCAATTTACTGTGATAACCGTATCACTTTATCTCATCCGTCGATTCGTACATACATTCGTCAGAAGCTTTCTAAGCTTATACAAGAGGAGTTTGGATCAGTGGATATGATTTCTGGAGTTGCTACGGCAGGTATTCCACAAGGAGTTTTGGTAGCACAGGATTTGGGACTGCCATTTTCTTATGTTAGAAGCTCAGCTAAGGATCATGGTCGTCAAAATTTAATTGAAGGTGAAGTCGTTAGCGGTCAACGTGTCGTTGTAATTGAAGATCTAATTTCGACGGGTAAAAGTAGCCTAATTGCGGTAAAAGCGTTACGTGAGGCTGGCTGTAATGTTGTTGGATTGGTATCTATCTTTACTTATGGGCTACAGCAAGCAGTTGATAATTTTGCGGAAGCAAAGTGTCCTTATTTTAGCTTATGTAATTATGATGCGCTGATTCAGGTCGCAGCAGAAAATAGTTATGTATTGGAAGAGGATATCGAAATCTTGAAGAAATGGCGCTTGAACCCCGCTGCTTGGGGAGAAAATTTTCAATAAAAAAGCATTAATTTATCGTTATGACGACTATTCAGAACACAACTGAGATCAATAAAAATGTAGCTGAGGTGTATAGATTTTTGGCAGACCTCAACAATCATGAACAGTTGATGCCCGAAAATATTTATAATTGGTCTTCTACTTCGGACGAAGCTCGATTTACGATACAGAATATGGCAAAACTGGCTCTCAAAGTTGAGGATCGTATTGAAAATCAAGTTATTAAGTTGGTTCCTTTGGAGAAGGCACCTTTCGAAGTTACGCTCCGCTGGGAATTACAAGATGTTAAAGCTACAGTGACAAAAGCAACCTTTATTATTGATGCGGAGCTGAATATGATGATGAAAATGATCGCTTCTGGCCCCCTTCAAAAATTAGTTGATTTTCAGATCAGCAAGTTAAAAGAAGTGTTTGGGTAGGTTGTTTATAACGGATATATAAAAAAGAAGCTGTCTCAA
>NZ_DJAS01000007.1:0-156555 GCF_002429765.1 Sphingobacterium sp. UBA5996 | reverse complement strand
TTTTGAGACAGCCTCTTTATTTTTAATCTTTTTTCAGGATATTGTACAGTAGACTGACTTGAACTACATGTTAATTGAACATCACAACCTCCGTTAGTCAATCAACTTGGACTGATGACGTTCTAACGTGTTGTAAATCTTTTTCACATCTTGGGATTTCTCCTTCTGCAATACCAAGATCGCATCTTTGGTATGCACAAGGATGCTATCGCGCAAACCTACAAATGCAGTATAGATATCCGTACCGATAACCATATTACCGTTCTCATCCACAGGATGCCCCGTCTGTTTCAAGTAATCATACATCGATTCAAAAGAGCCCAAATCTGACCATTGGAAACTTGTCGCCACGACGCGAATCTTCTTGGAGCGCTCCATCACTGCATAGTCAATGGAAATAGAAGGAATATCTTTCGAAAGTTGAAGATCCAATTCGCCATTCTGCCGATGCTTCCACGCGTTATAGGCTGTTGCATACACTTTAGGCTCAAAATTTTGAAGTTCCGCCAAGAAAGTATCTGCCCGAAAACAGAACATGCCCGAATTCCACAGAAAATTTCCACGTTCGATAAAGTCCTCCGCAGTATCCTGGTTTGGCTTCTCACGGAAAGACAATACTTTGTCCTCCTTATATTCGATATAACCATATCCCGTTTCAGGTCGGGTTGGCTGAATCCCAAAGGTAACAATATAGCCCTTATTCGCTTTTTCAACACCCTCCTTTATGGCCGCAGCATACGCTTCATCCCCGACAATTACATGATCAGACGGTGTAACGACCAAAATATCATCTGGCTGCGCAGCAAAGGCAGCAAAAGCAATTGCAGCAGCGGTATTACGTGGAGTTGCTTCAACAATATCGATGTAATCGATCTTATTGTTTTCCATCACCTCTCTACTCAAGGTATGATTATCACGATTTCCAACCACAATCACCTGTCCACACAACGATTGATTGCGCTTTACAGTCATTTCGAACAACGATCCATTCTTAAAAAGCGAAAGATATTGCTTCGGGTAACTTTTCCGTGAAAGTGGCCATAGACGGCTCCCTACACCACCTGTTAAAACAACGTGAATGATATTGCTCATAATTTTTATTTTTTCTCACTTTCTTTAGCAGCAACAACACGGCGCAGACCTGCACTGGAAAAACGGTGTGTGCGTTTATTGTAATAGATATCAATATTTTCCTCCACGCAATAAGAACGCCCAGTAAAATCTTTATCCCGATATTCCTCACCGATAATACGGATATCAATCGGAAAAGCTTTGATGATATCAATCAAATCCTGCTCGGTCTCATAGGGGATAATTTCATCCACATAACGGCAGCCTTCCAACTGTACATAACGTTCTACAATGGTCTGTGTTGGTTTTGCTTTCTCGGGAAAAACTTCTGATGGATCCGTATTTAAACCAATAATCAGGTAATCACAATTTCTTTTTGCTTCTTCAAGCATCATAATATGGCCAGCGTGCAGTAAGTCAAACACGCCAAAGGTAATTCCAATTTTCATCTTACAATCTGTTCTTAAAAGGTTGATGCGCGTGCATTAGATAGTTTTGAGGGCAGGTTCATGGTCTGAGCTGGCATCTGCCACAATCCGCCGCAAGCCAGAACTTGAGAAGCGGTGATCTCGGCTATTAAAATAAAGCTCAATCCCTTTTTCCTCACAATATGCTCTTCCCGTAAAGTTCTTCTCGCGGTATTCATCACCGACTATACGCACATCAATATTGAAGGAACGTAAGATATCTTCGAGATCCTGTTCGGTAGCATAGGGAACAATCTGATCCACATATTTACATCCTTTAAGCTGTACATAACGCTCAACAACGGTCTGAACAGGCTTATTTTTTTCTGGACGGTCAAGTGTTGGGTCTGTCTGCAATCCACAAATCAAATAGTCACATTGTCTTTTTGCATCTTCCAACATTTTGATATGCCCTGCATGCAGTAGATCGAATGCACTGAACGTAATACCTATACGCATCCCTTTTTCTGGAATATTCATCATAGTCACATTGATTTTAATGGAATAGAAAATTTATTGTATTCATCTATCAAAGATAAGATATATCTAATAACAAACGGAGTGAAGATTTGGTTCGAAAATTATATACTTATTAATTTGAGGAGATTTAACGACATTAATTAAGGTTCTTAATAAAATTAATAATATGAGTTGCAGCATTTCCATCACCTTAGGGGTTGTGTAATTCAATCATTTTTCAATAAATCGACTTTTTATGCAATAAATTATTCGTATTCTCTACTATTTTGATCTTTTCGGTTACAGCTAGGATTACAGTTCCGGCGGCTACGGCTTCGGGTCGTTCTAATGCGACAAATAGCTAATTAAACAAAAAGAACTTAATAGATTACACGAGCGATGCAACATTTCCATGTCTTAGGTATAACTGTGCACAAGCTCTAGCATCAGAAAGCGCTTCATGGTGGTTAAGTTCAATACCAAGTACCTCACAGCATGCGTTCAAACGCGCAGGTTTAAAACCTTTACCTTGGTAAATTTTGAAGGTGCATTCCCATTTTTCATGCAAACCAAGGAATTCGTAAGGTAAATTGTAATAATTCATGGTTTTGCGAAGCACTCCACGGTCAAACAATTCGTTATGTGCTACCATAATACGATTATTAATAAGAGGGTAAATCTGAGGAAATAAATCTTTAAAGGTAGGTGCTTGCACTGTGTCTTTAGGTCGGATACCATGCACACGCGTAGTCTGCCACATGTACTTATTTTGAGGAGGCTGAATCAAGGAATAAAACTCCTCCACAATAATGCCCTGCTCAACAACAACAAGCCCGATGGCACAAGCCGAATTCTGATCTGCTGTAGCTGTTTCGAAATCTATTGCGGTAAAACTTAATCCTGATTGCATAGTCACTTCTCCAAAGTTGTAGTAAAATTACTAATTTTCAATCAATATACGACCTATCTATAGCCATATACACCAAATTGAAGACTTACTTTCGAAAAAAAGTGTTATAGATGTATAATACTATTTTTGGAGGTAACAGTCGAACTGGAAATTTGAATAACCTGTATTTTATAAGTTGCGAAGCATTAAAAGCGTTGATCGAACGGGCATAAGCTAAAAACTTATTTTCTTTTTTTAAATAGTGCAATCCGCTTCTACGCTTAATCGTTTCAACTCCGTCTCCAACCCTAAAGTCGAGTAAAGTATCCTGGATATTATAAAACCTAGCACCCTTTTTCCATAAGGTAAGAAAAAGTGCGTAATCTTCAAACAGCAATAAATCGGCCCTATAGTTGCCAGCCTGTAAAACAGCTGTTTTTCTCATCATAATAGATGGATGATTAAAGGGATTACGAAGATAGATTGTATTTACTATATCGTCATGATACTCAGGGGACATCTTAAATCTATTCAGATCTCCGGGTATACTATGAAATTCTTCTATATTAGCTCCCACCACATCCACTTCAGGGTTAGCACTCATAAACTCAACCTGTTTTTGAAAACGTTGCGGTCGGCTAACGTCATCGGTATCCATTCGTGCAACGAGCTCATGGCTACAATGTTCCAGTCCAACGTTCAAAGCATGACCCAAACCTGTATTTTCTGTAAGATTTATCAAGTTCAAAAGCTGCGGATGTTTTTGATCAAATTCACTGATAGTTCGCTCCAATTCCGGAGTTAATGGCCCATCTTTCACCAAAACAATTTCGTCGGGAGGATATGTTTGATCCACAATACTGTTCAAGGCCACTGATAAGTTCTCAGGTTTTTCTTTAATATAAACCGACATTAAAACGGAAAATTTCATCATATTTATTAAATTATCTTCAACTAATTCTGTGGAATTAAAAATTACCTTCTTTTAATAACGTATTGTAATGTTTGTAATATGATTGAGCCATAATAAAAGATGTAAACCTTTGTAAATAAACTTTTTTTGCATTCTTTTCAAGTGATACTCTATTTAAATCAGCAGTTTGAATAGCCTCGATTAACGCTTCAGGATTATCCAAATCAAAATAAGAAACTTCGTCTTCAGAAAATATTTCACGGTGTATATTTATGTCAGAGACAATTATCGCTTTACCCGCACCTGCTGCTTCGAGCAACGCTAATGGCAATCCCTCCATATAAGATGGAAAAATGTAAAAGTCAAAATAACGATTATATCTGCTTCCTTCCAATCGAGAGCCAAGAAAATGGCACCGATCAGCAACTCCCAACTCTTTTGCACGAGCCTCTAACGCAACTTTCTCAGGTCCCTCTCCAATAGCGACTAAAGCAAAATTTGGCATCGAAGGCAAAACCTCAACAACCTGCCGCACCCCTTTCCTTTTTGTCATTACACAAGCTACACCTAAGACTTTATAATTTTCTTTTAATTTTTTAAAGACTATTTTATCATCTGGATCAATATCATGATGACTCAAATTGCGACCATTATTAATTACGGTCATCTTAGCAACAGGAATCGATTTCGTATAATGCTGCTTCATGATATTTGTCAATACAACTATGCTATTATGCTTTCGCAAAATATACGTCCAAAATGTCTCTATCACTTTCCCAGCTATAGGCCCATATTGAAGTTTGTATTCTTCGTAATATATTCCATGCAGTGTACTCAAACATCTACCTTTAATTTTACTTCGATTTTTATAAATAAAATAATCAGGTCGTATACCATGTGAATGCACAATATCGCTAGTAAAAAGATGTGTTAGTTTACTTTTATCTTTAATCCAATACGCAGGACAGTCCACGTTAAGAGGTTCATCTAGCTGGTCAAAATAAAACAAAGACACTACATCATTTGGGTACATGTTGACCAAATTTGAAATGATATCTCTTGCAACTAAAATAGGTCCGGCATTCTTCAATGCAGGTACCAATATGGAAATCCTCATTTTTTATTTATTTAGTTATTACGTTTTGATATTTTTGAATAAAAGAATTTTCGGATAAAAACTGATTGTATCTAAAAATTCCATAGACAAACAAAAGAATTAGCATAGATAGTCTCACTGGTCGAAGCCCTATGGTATGAGGAATGATAAAGATGTACACAAACTGCATGATTAAACCAAAACGTGATAATATCGCCATTTGATTAAAAACAGCTCCAAACAACACAGCCGCCAGTCCAACCTTTAAAAAAAACACAAATCGATTTTCGCCAATATCTTTTATTATCTGCTCCCGAAAAAACCAGTAAATCAATATATTGAAACAATAAAAATAGATAGAAAAACTATTTGCTTTTTCTGTATAATCCTCTCCGGTCAAATAGCTTATATATCGACTATCACCAAGTAAAACCCCTAAAAGTCTACCAAATATATCGCTTAAGGAGAAGAAAGTAACCATTATTGCCAATCCAGAAACGACTAATACGCCCATTGTATTCAATTTCAATACACGATTGGTTATATATATAATAAAAATGGCAATAGCGCTGATATGGAACATAGTCGCACAAATAATTATCAATACCGACTGCCATGACTTGCCACTGTAATATTTAAGCAGACCATACCAAGCTAACGTAGTCGCTACGCCGAACCTGATCTGTGTGAAACCACCACCCAAGTACATCAATGATACATAAAGAAAAAGGGAAAGAAACCAGTATTTGGAGAATCCTACAATAACTTTATAAAGAAAAAACAAATTTAAAAAGGCGACAAAAGTAAGATAAATATATTCGGGAGCCTTAATCGATTTAAAAACAACATTAGTAACAACAAAAAATGGTTCTCCATAAACATCACTCAAATTATATCCTCCCACAAAAAATTCCCATAGTGTTGGCGCCTGGTTATATATGCGAACATATTCCAGATAGTCATTATCGCATTCAAACCTTAATCCGGCAAATAGGCCCAATAAAATTATCAGACCGAGCATTATTAATTTTTTGTAGGCAGTTCTTATCGTTATCTTAAAAACATCGATAACACAAAAAATTAAAACAATTACGAATATAAGCCAGTACCAAATCATAATAGAAATATTAGATACTTTTAAATAGTTGAAGCCAAGATTCAATAACAGCCGTCTTATTAAACCTTGTACTATCTCCCTTAGCGGCTAAAGAGAACTCTTCCCTTAGCTTATCATCCTCCATAGTACGAGTAAGGGAAGCAACAAATTCTTCCTCTTGATCATCAGGCACTAAATAACCATTATATCCATCTTTTACTATATCGCGGGGTCCCGTAAGGCAATCGTAACTAATAATGGGAAGACCGTAAGACTGGGCTTCAATCAACACCATTGGCAATCCTTCCCAACGTGATGTCATCAAATAGATAGATGCTTGCTCATAATGATCTTCAATAGTAGAAGTTGTTTTTATTAAATTAACATTGTCGAGCTTATAATCAGCAATTAGCTCTTTCAAAACTGCTTCATCCTCGCCGTCACCAACAATATCGAGCCTCCAATCCTGCAGATGAGAAGGTAGTTTAGACCATATTTTGATCAGGCGATAGAATGCTTTTTGCTCTGTCAATCGACCTACAGCTAGAGCAACCTTATTAGATTTTAAATGAAAATTAGATTTAATGTCAAGTGTTAGGAAATTTGGTATAGCACTAACTTTTGGTTTACAGGCAAAGTTTGTCAAATACATCTCTCTGTCTTTCAACGTCAAAGTAACGATAGCATCGGCATAATTACTTGCCATATAGCGTGCAAAACGCTCTTTGAAACTTTTAAAAATTAATGAGACATTAAAATGTTCCCAAACGATATTACGGTGCGATAATCCCACGTTGGCGACTATTGAAAAAGGACACAACAGGGCACCAATATTAAGTACAATAGATCTTTCTGGACACTTTTTAAAAATCCGCCTCAATTTCCATATGAGTTTTGGAAAAAGAATAAAAAGAGGCACTTCCCGCTGAAATAACGTTACTATACGTATCCTTTTATCAACATCAAAAAAAGGCGTGTTGGAGCCAAAAAAACTAATAATAGTTACACTAGACGCAACCGAATTTATCAATTCATTTGCCAGTCCTATGCCTATCCTTTCTGTTCCACCGGCATTTGTGATATTACTACTTAATAAAACGATATTCATTTTTATCTATTTCCCCTTTCTACTTTTCAAAAACAAAAGCCAAGGCATGGCGTAAACCCTATTACTAAAAAAAGCTACCATAATAAAATTAATAAAGCTAATGATCACAGTGGAATATGCACCTCCTAACGGACCATAACTTTTTATTGCAAAATAGCTCAAAAGCAGTTGTAAACACGCACAAAAGAAAGTTATTGAGGCTAACGTCTTAGTACGCTTAACAAAGAATATGTAATTGACAAAGAGTAAATACATCCCTTGAAAAGTCTGCGACAGTATTGCCCAAAACACAAACTCTTTTGCTTGTATATATTTTGATGAAAAAAAAGTTTCCAGAATAAAATTAGAACAAAGTGTAAAAAGCAAACAAGATATGATCAAAATGCCAATACCGTAGTAAGTAATTTTAACCAATTTTATTTTATTTTTATTCAATTCTTCCTCATCCACAGTGCTTAACGATTTATACAAATAAGGAGTAAAAGCATTATTAAAAGACAATGTCAAGAAGGAAACAAGGGTTCCAAATTGAAAGCCTGTTGCGTATAAACCTGTTGCACTCTCATCTATAAATTTAGTTATATAGATTCGGTCAATGCCCGATCTTATCCAGAAACTAAGAGCGTGGGGAATCAGCGGGACACCGAAATAGAGAATATCTTTTATATAAAGATTGTCAATATCAATTTTAAGATAACCTCTCCTATACAGCAGAACTAAACTAAACAGACCAAATGACATCGCCGCGACAAGCATACCATCTACGCGTCCTACCCATCCCATATGGTATGAGATGACCAGCAGCAACGAGACGCCGATATTTACAATCGTTTGTAAAATTTCGTAGATACCAAAGTTAAGGGCTTTTTCCTCCAGACGCCACAATGATAAATTGATTGAAGTTATAGTCGTACCAAAAGCCATCAGCACTAAAAGAAAAAGATAGTGGCGGGGAACTTTGACAAAATCATAAACTAGGTGATAAAACAATGAAAAGATTGCAATTATCACAATTGTCATTATACTTGTTAGCAAACATGCGTTAAAGATATAACGCGCTAAATCATCCTTAGTAAATTTATAATAATTGACACTTACAGCCCCATCTACCCCTAATGTAATGAAAATAGTGACAATGGCAAGTAGTACATTGAAATTAGCTATGATGCCATAATCACTTGGTGTTAAATAATAACTTAATAAAGGCAATATTAAGAATGGTACAGCTTTATTTACAGCATCGCAAAATGTATATATCAAACTGGATTTTAATAAACTACTTTTAAAAATACTATTAATTTTCATCCATCAAGTCTAAAACTTCCTTAAATACAACGTTAAAATTGGAAATATTTTTTTCCGCTTTACAAAAATAGTTGGTGAGATAATTTTGGTACTTTTCAAAATCTACACTTACGTTTAGATTTTCACATGTAACATCTTCTTTAATTATTGTAGCACCGATTAGATCTTTTCCCAATTGCATATTTCTATATACCGACTTTAAAAAGTCATTCTTTAAAAATAATCTCGCAAAGTTTAGATAGATAATCGGCTTCCCCGCTAAAAGAGCATAGCTAATTGCCAAACTTCCATGCGTAATAACCATTTCTGAATGAATAACAAGCTCAGCGGTCCTATTGGCAAGGACTAATCTATCCCCAAATTCATTTTTATATACAGCTTTTGGATGGCTAGCTATCACAATCTTTAAACCAGTACATCGCTCAATTTTGTCAAAAACCTCGTTAATTTCCTTATAGTATGCTGATTTGGAAATCATATTTTCCTTACCTAGCATAATGATATCTGGATGATCCAGTATCATCATATCAAGATAAACAATGTAGGGCTGACCTAGGATTGATATTCCGTCCTTCTTTTTTTCATATTCTATCACATCAAAATAATCCAATGACACCAGTTTCTTAGCACGGTTAATATACTCTTGACTTTGTCCGGTAATAAATAAAAGATCAGGTATTTCAAACTCGTGATTGGCGAAACGATTAAAAGCCCAATTTATCGATCTATCAAACAAAGTTTTAAAATTCAATGCTTTTAGTTTATCAATAAAAGATGGCGTTTGTATCAAAGATTTTGTTGGATTTAAGTAATAATCTATTCTTATCCACTTTAATCCATTGATAGTAATTTTTTCAAAGATTCTTTTTGTGCTATATAAATACCAAAATTCAACGATTAATAAATCATTTTTAGGATTTAATGTTTCCAGCTTTTCAAACAATTCATTTAAAGTATTAATGTAATTAACATATTCTTTTTCAATACGATAATTAAATTTCGCTTTTCTCATATAAGGAAGGACGTCACACAATGACCAATACTCCACCTTATACCCTTTCTTTTGAAAATCTTCAATGAAATAGAAATCTATTTTACGCTCATGAAATGGCTCATGATCCATTATTATTATTCTCATGTCTCCCTTCCCTTCTGATTTAGAAATTAATTATAGGCTCTTGAATTGTAATCAAAATTCTTTTATTGCCACTAAATAGCAGTCCAACCGCCATCTACCATTAAGTTATGACCGGTGATAAAAGAAGCATCATCTGACAATAGAAAGCTAATCGCGGGCGCGATCTCATCAGGACGTCCCATCCTACCTAATGGTGATTTATCGCTATATCTTTTGATAAAAGACGGATGCTGATTTTTCTCGTCTATAATACCGCCAGGCGAGACACAGTTCACACGTACATTATATTTACCATAGTACGAGGCCAAGTATTTAGAGAAGTTGATCACGCCACCTTTTATTGCAGCATAAGCTGCAGGAGAAGTTCCTCCATATTCCTGGTAGAGGGAAAAATCATTGCCAACGACACCATAAATAGATGCGATATTTACAATCGCACCCGATTGTTGGTCTCTCATAACCGCTAATACCCGTTGACAAATGTAAAAAACAGCATTGAGTTGCATATCGACATTTTCCTGCCAAGACTCAAAAGGAATATCCTCAAATCGTGTTCCCCAATCAGCTGTTCTCGGATAGGCCAAATTAACTAATCCGTCAATTTTGCCATATTTGTCTAGCACATACGCTACCAATCGATCAATGTCATGTCTTTGGGCAACATTGCTCTGGAAAAAATCAACATTTCTTTCCGCATGCTCTCTTTGAACTATATCTGCTCCTATAACAAGGGCTCCCTTTTTTGCTAAATCTGCAGCTGTTAGCGAACCAATTAAACCTGAAGCACCGGTCAGAATAATTACTTTACCATTTAATGAACTCATAATTATCTATTTTTACGTAAACCTGTTTTGTACCAATTATATCCGCGGTTAATTATATTTTCTAAAAACAGGTTTAATAACTTTTGATTTTAAAAACTCCTCAATATTACCTTCCAATGCTTTCTTAACTACTTCCAAAGAAGCTTGTACCGCATCTAAAGTTAGCGTCAGCTCTTTATCTTGATGGGCATGTGACAGCGCCAAATACGGCATCATTACGCCATTTGTGATCATTTCCTGTGCGAACAATGTCCTTAGCGGTAAAGAAATATTGTGCTCAGCATCCTTCACAACATAATTTGGTGAACAGGCAAATCCTTCCACATAGAAATTATTTGCGAGACCTAGACCGCTGGAAATATTATTCATTCCGTCCGTCAATCTTTTCCCAAAATCCCAAAAATGCTGCACAACATTGTCGCGCTGAAGAACTTCCACTGTTTTGATAAATGCTCCCAACGCACTCATTTCTGCTCCATGCGTCGTTGAAGTTAAGAAAACACGTTCAGCTCCCTCTTCCAGGATACCGCCAATTTTCATTATTTCTCTCTTACCACCCAATGCCGCTACGGCAAAACCATTCGCCATTGCTTTACCAAAAGTACAGAGGTCCGGCTCTATATCGAAATAAGATTGCGCGCCTCTCAGGTCCCAGCGAAATCCGGTAATCATTTCATCAAGAATAAATATTGCTCCGTTACGATGACATAGATCTTTCACCTGATGTAAAAAATCATTAACCGGTCCTACGGTTGTTGTAGGCTCCATAATCACACCTGCAATTTGACCCGGATATTGATCGAACAACAGCTGCAACGATTGGATATCATTATAATGAAACTTGCATGTAAATTGACCGAATTCGCTTGGAATTCCACGCTCTAGAACGGTTGAACCAATAAACCAATCGTCATAAGAAAAGAATGGTTGTTCAAATGGCACAGCAACATATTTTCGACCTGTATAAGCACGGGCAAGCTTTACTGCAGCGCTAGTGACAGCAGAGCCATGTTTGGCAAACTTAACCATCTCGACGGAAGGCAATAAATCCACCATTAATTCAGCCGCAGCTAGCTCCGTCATAGAAGCCCGCGTCAGATTATTCCCCTTTAGAATTTCAGCATAACATGCGTCAGCAATTTCTTTATTTCCATATCCGATATTAACGGACCGTAATCCCATTCCAAAATCTAAGAATTTACGTCCCTGATCATCGAAAACATAACAACCCTCCCCTCTTTCTAATATTGATGGTGCATTTTCTGGGAACTGATCGTCTCCACGCGAATATGTATGTGCTCCCCCAGGAATTAGTTCGTGTAATCTCTCTTTGTAGTTCATTTTCTTTAAAGCGTCTAATTTTCGTCGTTTTTTTGCTTATTAAAATTGCTCCAATATTCATCATTCAGTTCTTCATTGATACTGTTCCATCCATTTGAAAGAATATGACGAATCAAATCCTCATCCTTCAGCAACAGGATCTGCTTACCTAGCGACTTAATGGTAGTTTCAAAAAAAACTGCATCTTTTTCGTAATCTAATGTCATTCTCAAACTTTCATAAGAAGGCTGGCTTGTCATTATCACATTATGACATTGTTCAATATCAAATATTTTGCCCCATCCTGTTTCTAAAGTTTTATTCTTTTTGTTCGTCAATGCGCGCGCTAGAAATTCTGATTTATATCCCATAACGTTCATCCCTAGTGGTAAACCCATTGATTTCGCAATCGGCCGATTTGAGATAAGTTCATTCAAGACTAGCCTGGCAGCAGTAGGCGAACACAAAATATCATCACCATCAATAGCGATGATATTTTCTATACCGTGCGCCTGAGCACATTGAAGATGCCTTAAAGGAATATTATCGTCTGATCCATAAAAAACTTCTACATGTTGACCTGAAAAATCCTCAAATCTTTTATTCTCTGTCTTTATTGAAGTTGTTATAAAGATTTTAGCTTGATTACTTTCCAATTCAGAAATAAATTCAGACTCCATTCTTTTTAGAAGCCACTCCAAAAAGGTAAGATCATCGACTTTTATCAAATGTTTCTGTCTTAAGCGTGTAGATCCTAACCTAGCTGTAATAAAAATTCCTGTAGACATCCTAGAAAGTTGAAATTATATTTTTATCATCTGAATTTTCTACTGCATACAAAACTTTTAACACCTTATGGTCATGCTCCAACGAGTTTGGATAACTTTTAGCGTTAAAAGCCGCATTGGTAAACATGTCCATTTCATCGATATACATTTGTTCAGTAATATTTTTATTATAACCTGATTCTGCGGAAAGCGTTTCATAAGCGATTTCTTCCCATACATTCGATACAGGATCATATATCTTAATTAGATTGTCATCCCAATTCCAATACAGCTGCTTATCGCTCCCATTTATTACCAGCCTTCTTGTCGCATACCTGGAAACGACATCAACGGATAGGTTAAATATCATGTTTTCATAATCCATTAATAGATTATAAGTATCGTCTATATTTGCTGCCCCTTCAATGTTAATAGTTTTCTTGTAAAGCCCTACAATACGCGTAGGAAATCCAAAAAGCATGGTTATCCAGGTCAGTTCAAATGGAACAATTTCACGGCCTCCCCCAGTTTCCTTTTTAGAAACATAGTATTCGCTTACAGGTTCATAACTATGCCAATCTGGTAAATATTGCCCCGAATGATATAATATATTAGAAATTGATCCAAGCTCTCTACTAGAAACAATCTGGGTTATTTTCTTTATCGCAGGATGAAAATGTAAAGTACATGACGGAGCCAATAACACCGACTTATCTTTCGCTTTTTCAATAAGAAATTCCATATCGGTATCGACCACGCTCGCTTCAATAAAAGCTGGGATTCCGAGCTCAACAGCTCTTTTCATATAAATATGATGAAGATCTGGAGGAACAGAAATTATAAATGCTGCAATAGACTCTTTTAAGGCCAAATCAAAATCATCGTACACATCAATACCATATTTTTGCTGAGCTTCTAATCGTCTATCAGACCTCAAATCAAAACCATATACATTTTTATAACCAAGCGCCTGCAAATTTCTAACACGCCTTTTGCCCATTGATCCAAGTCCTATAACCAATATTTTCTTTTCCATTTTCAAAATTTAATATGTTTAATATCTTCCTGAGCCTTCTTAAAATCCTCATGCTTCCCAATATCCAACCAGTAACCATTGATCGGATAAGTCACCAATTTAAGGTCCATTTCAATAATACGATCCATAAGATCCGTGATATCGAAAAATTTATCTCGCGGAATCATAGAAAGTAAATTCTTCTTTAAAATATAAATGCCTGCATTGGAATAATAAGTATATCTCGGTTTTTCCTTCAGTGATTTGACTGCATTATTTTCATTTACTTCCAACACGGCATAAGGCACATCTACATGATAGGACGTTGTGGCAACGATCATGTCCGCTTTAGCTTCTTGATATGTTTTGAAAAAATCATTAAAATCAATATTTGTTAATAGATCAGAGTTCATGACAATTATATCCTCATGGTCAAAATCTTCAACAAGTAGGACCGAACCTATCGTTCCCAGAGGCTTGGTCTCTCGTACATAGTTGATTCGAATATCTTTTTGGCTGCCATCACCAAAATATTGCTCGAGTTGATCTCCTAAATAATTTATACTAATATTAATGGTATGAACACCAACTTCTTTTAGCCTATCAATATTATATTCAATAATTGGCTTTTCGCCAACGAGAAGCAACGGTTTAGGCGTCTTCTCAGTCAGTGGACGTAGGCGTTTTCCTTCACCACCGGCCATTAATACCGCATCAGCAGGAATGAGGGTCTTACGCTGACTAAAATCAAGTATATCTATAATCTGTCTTTCACTGTTAATAATTGGTATGATCTTTAAATGATCTTTTCGAAACTGGTCCAGTTTATTGAGATCGTATTCTCGCTCACCGATAAAAACCGGGTTGGGCTGTACAAAATCCAACAAATTATTTTCAAAGTCCAGACCTCTTATAAACCCACGCCGCAGGTCTCCATCAGTTAAAGATCCAAGCAATAAGTTTTTTTCATCCACAACAAATAAAATCGATGATGGTGAGATAAGATCCAACTTAATCAAGGCATCTCTGATGGACAAATCTTTGTGAATGGTATGTTTCTCTACAATACTCATATTAAATTGTAAAATTTTTTAACGGCTTTAAGATCAAGATGGGATTCTATAACATTCAGAATCTGTTGAGCGGCACCCCCATTTTCATAAGGAGAGACTATATTATCTAAATTCTTCTGGAAACTGTAAGTCTTGATGACTTCAAAAGCATTCAATATTTCTTTTCCTTCACAGGATACATTTACTACACTTGCAGCCTGTAAACGTCCGCGTTGTCTGTCGCCAATATTTATTGTAGGTGCTTTTAAAGAAGGTGCTTCCAAAATACCACTAGAGCTATTTCCTACTATAGCAGTGCAAACCTTAACCAATGATAGAAATCGCAGTGTGCCCAATGACGAATACGCTGCCGCCTTACCTGGATTATCGGCAACATATTTATCGATCATTTGATTTATCACTCTTCCATCCGTATCCGCATTGGCTTTTGTAAAAACAAAAAAGCTGTCTTCCTGCTGATCTATTGCGTCTAATAAAATCTGAAATTGTTCCGCTGAACTTACTTGTCCAAGTGTTTCTGGATGAAATGTGATTTGATAGTTATATTTTTTAAACCTGATGTTTAGCTCAGTCTCTAACTCTCCCCGTGTTAATAGTTTCAAATTCTTTATATTATCCAAGCCAATTGCCCCTACGTTAAATACGGTATCGGGATTTTCCCCCATCTGGATCACACGATTTCTATATTCTTTTGTTGAAGTGAAATGTAAATGGCTCAACTTCGTTAAGGCATGCCTAATAGCGTCATCATATGCGCCTTCTGTAATTTCTCCTCCATGAATATGAACAATAGGAATTTTAAACATGGTAGCCGCAGAGGCAATAGCTAACATTTCATAACGATCACCCAAAATAACCAACATATCAGGTTTGAGCCTCGGCATGATATCTGCCATTCCGTTCAAAGCTAAGCCCATTGTTTTCACAATACCTGTAGAGGTGTCTGAAGACAGTAAAATTTCCAGTTTCTCATCAATCAAAAAACCATCGGCCTCAATTTGCCTATAAGTAAGCCCGAACTCAGCAGATAAGTGTGTACCGGTCGCAATAATCTGCAACAGCATCCTATCGGAATGTTTAATTAAATCCATCAAAGGTCTTAGAAGACCGTACTCAGCTCGCGTAGCAGTAACGACACAAATTTTTTTCATCTAAACTTCGATTAAATCATCTTCATCAAAATTTCGAATTGCTATTTTACCTATAATTTCATCCCAACACATAGGTGAAATTCCAGTTCCGGGTCTTTTGACAGTTAAGTTATCCTCCGATAACAATTCACCTCTTTTAATACCTCTAGCGGCAACAATACTTTTGCGTGCTGCTGCGATATTTTTTAATTCAGACGGGGAAGGTGCCTTTAGACCATTCCCTTTCATCGCATACTCAATATTTCGTATGGCAGCAACCATATTCATTAATTCTATAGGCTCAAGAGATGCCGCGTGATCGGGCCCTTGCATCGTTTTATCCAATGTAAAATGTTTTTCGATAACTGAGGCACCTAAGGCGACTGCTGCAATAGGAACTTCTATTCCTAAAGTATGATCCGAATAGCCAACTTCTGTTTGAAATTCTTCCTTGATAGCTAGCATGGCCCTTAGGTTGACGTCTTCCATGGGAGTCGGATATTCAGTATTGCAATGCAAAATAGTTATGTCTGTAACACCTTCTGCTCTGAAAACCTCGACTGCCGAGGAAATATCATTCATGGTTGACATCCCTGTTGATAATATCACTTTTGAAAACAACTTTGCTGCTTTTCTTAAATAAGGTAGATTCGTTATTTCTCCAGAAGGTATTTTAACTAACTCTAATCCTATATCTTTTAAATATTGTAATGAATCCAAATCAAATGCGGTAGAGAAAAATTGTATTCCCTTACTTTTACAATAATTGATTAGCGTTTCATGATCTTGAAGGGATAGTTCTAATTTCTTCAGCATTGCATATTGGGAATCCTCCTCACCATCCATATTTTGAATTTGATAATCGGCTTTTTTTGCGTTTTTAGACACCAATTTCTCTGCTTTGAAAGTCTGAAATTTAATATAATCTACTCCAGCCTCCACGGCAATATCAATAAGCTTAATCGCGTTATTTATGTCGCCATTATGATTCACACCTGCTTCGGCAATAATTAGCGTTTTTTTCATTATTTAATTTTTCTTGCTGGGTTACCTGCCCATACTTCATTACTTGGAATATTTTGAAGTACCACACTTCCGGCACCAACCACAGTATTTTCTCCAATTTTCACCCCCTGTTTTACTACTGCATTTGCTCCAATAAACGACGATTCTCCGACCGTAACGTTACCAGTTAATATAGCGCCCGGACCGATATGAACATGATCGAATATATGACATTCATGTTCTATGACACAAGCAGTATTCAAGATACAATTATTTCCTATTCGCGCAAAAGCACTAATAACGCAGTTCATAGCGAAAAAATTGCCTAAACCTATTTTAGCCATGCTACTAATACGTGCACTGGGGTGAGCAATTGTAGTCAATTGTTTCCCCTCTGACGTAATCAACGCGGCAAGCTTTTTTCGTATCTGGTTATCTCCCACACCTAAAATAAAACTGCTTACGATGTTCCAGTCAAAATGTTCACTACTTTCATCTCCCAGATATTTCAAATTGAATGGATTGAAAGATTTTTCATCTTTTTCACAGTAACTGGTTACAATAATCCCAGCTTCACTAGCCGCATCCAGTATGACTAATGAATGACCAGAATAACCGATTATCGCTATATTGATATTATCGTACACTACTTGGAATATTTACAATACGTTGTTCTAGAAATTCTGCATTCACTTGCGCATCGCGGTAGCAATGACGATACATTGGTAATCTATAGGTTAGCGTCCATATAGGCCTCGTCATTACACCATTGTCATTGGAAATCTTTAAAAAAAGATTTCGCTCATCGATATCATCTAACTCAACGCACATCAGCCAATAATTTGCTTTGGTGTCATTTGTTTCCGTTCTAAAATTTACATCAATAGATTTGAAGAAATCTATATACTCGGCCGCCAATTGACGTTTGTCCGCTAAGAAAGACTCAAGCATTTCCATTTGAGCACAGGCAAGGGCAGCATTTAAATTAGGCATTCTATAATTGTATCCTACTTCATCATGAAAAAATTCATACGGATGTGGTTTTTTTGCAGTAGTAGTAAGATGTTTTGCTTGATTACCAAGATTGAGATCAAGGGTAACTAATGCTCCACCTCCTCCGCAAGTAATAGTTTTATTTCCATTAAACGAAAAGCATCCAACTTGGCCGAACGTGCCTGTATGTCGTCTCTTATAATAACTTCCCAAAGATTCTGCAGCATCTTCCACAACTGGAATTTTCCATCTATTACAGATGGCAATCAACTCATCCAAATGTACAGGAAATCCAAAAGTATGCATAGGCACGCATGCAGAAATCTTATTGCCAGTAGATTTATTATAACAACCATTGTCTCTCAATTCGCCATAATTTTCCAAAAAATTTTGAACAGCGTTTGGCGATAATCCCATGGTATCAAGATCCACATCCAAAAATACTGGTGTAGCGTTATTGTAAGAAATCGCATTCGCTGTAGCTATGAAAGAAAGGGCTTGTGTAATTACTTCATCCCCCTTGGAGACACCCACTAATCGTAAAGCGACTTGTAAAGATGCTGTTCCATTAACAACAGCCACAGCTTTTGCCGTGCCCGTATAGCTTTCCATTTTACGCTCAAATTCATTAACATATTCTCCTACAGACGAAACAAAAGTCGAATCGATCGTATCCAGCAAATATACTTTTTCATTCCCCCTAAAGCGAGGCTCATGTAAAGGAATAAAACTTTCGGTACGGTATTGCTCTCTTACAAAGGAGGTAAATTTATTGATATAATCCATTGATTACATTTTTGCGTCTAAATACTTCCCTGTTTCTTTGTGACCAAAGCCAGGAATCATATAAAAAAACAGATTAACAATTTCATTTTTTGTCCATTTACGGTTTTGCTTCATTTCCGAAATGATGAATTCGAAATGCTGCAACTTCTCTTCTTCAATGTTTAGTTCATTTTTTATCACACCTAAGTTTTCAAATCGCTCCATATCCAGCAGCTCATTTTCCGTAAAGAATTCTTCAAAATCTTTTTCTCCAGTCGTGTCGCTCGCTGCAAATAAACATGGCCATTTGTCCTGTTGAGGTAGGGTGTCTATTAAATAACGTGCCTCATTTTCATCCCGGCACAAATAAGGAGTGTAACCTATCGTATTAAGATATCGCGTGGCTATTTCAGCAAAGGTGATCAAATGAAGATCTTCACTCAACTTTGGAAAGAAAACATCTCTATTTTCACCAAATATACAAGACATCAAACATAGTTCACCCGATTCACTAGGAGTAACAAAATATCTTTTTATATCGTTTGGAGCAACAATAGGCTGCTTTTTTTCTATACGTTTATTAAACCCATGCAAAAGCGAACCGTCTGAGAAAGCAACATTGGCAAAACGCGCTGTAGAGATTTTTATATCCTTACTTCTTCGCATTAAAAACATTTCCATAATACGTTTTGAAGCCCCCATCATATTGACGGGATTAGCAGCCTTATCGGTAGAAACACAAAAATATTTTTTTACACCTTTTGTAATGGCTTGCTGTAAGGTCTTATCTGTATTGAAGATGTTAACATCTATCATCCGCATAAGGGTATAAGGATCTTTTTCGCTCCTCACATGCTTTAAGGCAGATAGATTCAATACATAGTCATAATCACCATCCGCTTCCCAAAAGGTATCGTATTCAATCGATCCTATATCAAGCGCAAATGTTTGAAAGTCACCTGAAATATACCCATATGAACTACGAATATCTCTTACCAACTCGACCATATTGTTCTCGCTGATATCAACAACATGCAGCTTCTTCGGATTACGCTTAAAAATTTCTTTGACAGTCGCCTGACCAATGGAACCTGCACCTCCAATGACTAAAAACTTCGATGCTGAAACTATCGTAATAAGTTCAGTTTGAAATGCAAGTAAGTCGTTTTCAAACAACTTTTTGTCCCGTCCTATAAGTTTTAATATATTCATCACTGTTAACTTCGAATAACATTAATATATACCTTACGTAAAATAAGTCCAAAAACTGCAAAAAAACCAAATAATGTGGCAACCAAGATCGCTGTTTTGAGCTTTCCAATTTTATCGTCTGACAGAGGCAAAACAGGTTCATCTACCTTTTCGATCAATGGCGCTTCTTTCATTAACGCCATTTTGGACATTTCTAAGTTTTGAACTAACTGTCCCAATATTGCACGATTTGTTTCGGCCGAAAATTGGGACCTTTGAGTTGGCACCAGCCGTTGTGCCTGTCTCGTTGGATTTAAATTCGGCGTAGCGTCTACAACTACTGCCGCCGCTGAGATATTTCCATTCATCACAGCCCTGACAGAATCTGTTTTCCGCTGCAGGATATGGATATTGTCCAAAGATTTCTTTGTCTTGGTTTTAATGTAGAATTCATTTACTTGGGCTACCAAAGCTTCGTTGAACTCTTTCGAAAACAATTCATCAGTAGATTTTACGTCAACTTTTATCAAACCTGACTTTTTATCTAATTTGCCAACGGTAAGGTTATTTTTATTAATATCTTTTACAACGGCTTGCAAAATACTATCTCTGTCACGCTGAAGATTAGCAGGTGTTTTCTTCGAAAAATCCAATTGAATTAATTCAGGTTTTTTAGCTTTCCACTTATCTTCCAACTTTTCCATGGAAATATACCGATCCATGAGTGTCAACGAGCTATCACTGGACGATTTATGTAACAGAACGGCCTCAATCATTTTGCGAGACTTATATAACTCAAAGAGATTATCTCCTTGAAAAATACCACCGCCAGATCCACCGAGATCGATCCCCGCAAGAGCTGCTAGGCCAGCCATTTGTCCTAACCCTCCGCCTGCGCTCTCTCCTGTCTCCAATACAAATGTCGTTGTTGCAGTATATTCTATAGTGCGATATTTTGCATATAAAAATCCAGTTATTCCCCCCATGAGTCCTGCTATCATCCAGATGTACCATTTTGAAAACAGGTATTTGATCCAACTTTGTGTCTTTAAGATAAATTCCTTTAAAGACATTTCATCACCCCTTAGTTGACTATGTTTATCTTTCACTACTAAACTATTTAAATAAACTAATGATGATGGCTAAAGTAGATGCAATACCAGTACCGATACCAATCCACGCTTGTGAGCTTAATCTTTCTCTTGGAGCACGCTTAGGCACCACAATTTCAGCCCCTGGTTTAACTTCTGGATATCCTCCGGCTTTCCCTTTTACCGCGCCATTCGCATATTGTACAAAAACACGTTTCTTTAACGCATTATCAGTAAACCCTCCAGCTTGGTTCACATAGTACTTTAAATTCTTGCCTTTCACATAGACCACATTGTTTGGATTCAACACCTCACCCACAACCTTAACTGTCTCCAATTCCTTTGGAACATTGATTATATCGCCATCCAAAACCAAAAGGTCACCTTTCTCGTAAGGCTTTTCTAAGATTTTATTCAATTCAATACCCACAAGGTCACTCGGCTCGATATCAGATTCTGAAGTACCTTGTTGTGATACTTTTGCCAAAGCTGCACTTTTTGCTTTCGTACCATCATAGTTTCGTTCAGTATCCTGATCTAGGCTTGTATCTTTTTGATTGCCTTCTTCATCCAGCCTATCCTTTTCCAGTTCTTTCTTCAATCGCTCTTGTTCCTTTTTCTCTGCTGCCTGTAATTTAGACATACCTGTGCGTTTTAATGATGCACCCTCTGTATAGGCATAGGGAGTTAAACCACCAGCACGTTGTATAATATCGGAAATGCGTTCGTCTTCCCGTGAGATGGTATAGAAACCAGGATAAAGCACCTCGCCCTCAATTTTCACCTGACGCTGCGTACGGAAACCGGCATCACCTAAAATAGAAATCACATCATAAGGCTGTAATGTCATATTAGGATCGGTCAATACACCCTCTTTAATATCCACCAAAATGGTCTTCGATGAGCGGTGATCGGTTACGTCAAGATTTTTGATGCGTCGGGCGATTTCTACCCTGGCATTCTTAGCACCCTCCGTCAATCCACCGGCTTTCTGAATAAGATCGCCCAGCGTCGCATTGCTGGCAAATGGGAAATCACCGGGAAAACGGACCTCGCCTTGTACAGTAAATTTATATTCGTCTCTTAGATCAAAGATGGAAGAAATCTCAATCTTATCTTCTCTTTTTAATGGAATATCTGCTGCAGTTCCGGCAAGGACATCGCGTACATTAAAATTGATCAATTCGGAGGTATTATCTGCCTTAAGACGATTAATAATACCGCGTTCCAAGAAAGCATCTTCACGCACGCCATCGGCCATCTCCAGCACTTGCTTTAACGTCATGCCTGGCTCTAAACCAAATATGCCGGGACGAAATACTGCTCCTAAAACACTGATACGATTGGCAAAACGATCCAAAATAGGTTCTACGATATATTGATCGCCACTTTTGGGGGTGTAGTTTGCAAACTGGTCGGCGTAGATATCTTGTACACTCCGCTCACGTCCTGTAGTCTGTAACACTTTAACCTTGGCACTATAGGCATTTTCGGTGAAATCGCCGGCATAACGCAAGATATCAGAAAGGGATTCTCCAGGTACAGTCTCAAAAATGGCGGGCCGTTTGACTTCGCCTTCAAATTGCACTCTGGCACCATAAACGGGGATATGAATGATATCTTGATCTTGTAAACGGATATTTCCTTGTTGAATACCATTGGCTAAAAAATCGTACACATCAATCGTGCTGATCACCCGATTGCCGCGGATCACCTGGATCTTACGGTAGGTACCATTTTTATTGGGACCACCTGCGGCGTACAGGGCATTAAACACCGTCGCTAAAGAAGGTAAACTGTAGGTGCCCGGTTTGGTGGCAGCCCCGGTTAAAGTTACACGGATGGTACGGATGTTACCAATATTAACGCTCACCTGCGTTCTTCCTGAGCGTATTGCGGGGTAAGTACCGCTCAAACGTTGCTCTATTTTACTTTTGGCTGCAGCAATGGATAAACCAGCCACATTGATCTGGCCGACATATTCAACTTTAATGGTTCCATCGGGGCTTACGGGAAGTTGATAAGAGGCTTCGTTATCGCCTGTGATATCTAACAGGATCTCATCGTCGGGACCAATAATGTACGAGCTGGGTGTAGCCATACGCAGATTGGGCTCAAAAGTGATGGCATTATTCTTAAAAAGGTCTGAGCCAAAAATCTTCAGCTTCCCTTCTTCATTTTCCATCGAATCCCTTCTATTTGTCTGCTTATTTTGCAAAGAATCTGCATTGGCGTAACCATCCACCTGACGGCCATTGCTGCGCGTATTGCGCGACTGGTTAGAAGATCCTTGTGAAGGATTTGGCTGCTGTTTTTTACGTTTTATATTCGCCAGACGTTCTTTTAATTTTTGAACTTCGACAGCTGAAACGCCTTGTGCACGTGCAAAGCCATCTAACTGGCTTTCGTCGTACCCCATTAAAGCGGCCTGTTTAACATACTGTTCAATCTGTGCGTCACTTAGATTGTCTACTTTTATATTCGCAGGATTGGTCTGTGCGTGTACTGTACCCACAAATCCTGCTATGCATAACCATAATATTATTCTTTTCATCGACACCGCGGTATTTGCCGCAAAATTAGTAAAACTATTTAATTAAATGATTGAAATATTTCCTGAATCGGCTTTTCTAGGGCAATTCATTCGTTATTCAACGAGGCTTGGAAAAAGTCTATTGTAACAATACGTAAAATCTGTTCCTATTGCTACACAATAGTGTAGCAGGGAATCATTTGATTATTTTTTTTATTTAACGAAATAGTTAATCCGTTAATAAGGCCTATATTTGCGCATGCGCCAAATTATTTACACAAAGGCTATTCTTATTACGTTAGGATGTAGCCTATTGTCTTCTTGCCTAAAAAAAGATCTTTACCCGGGCAATAAAAACGGAGATGGAAAAGAGGTATTACCGCCAGATAACAGCGGAAATACAAACCGGTATGCCTATCCTTTTGGTGAAGAAAAGACCGGACAAGAAGCGGAGATCATCATCGAACTTCAACCTGGACACGGGATAACAGAAACGCCAATTGTAAACATTCCGCCACTAAAATATAACAAGAGCTTATTATTTATGCTCACACAGGACGACTGTAAGCAATCGGCTTTCAGCATGACCTGGGCAGCCATTAATGGCAAACCTATTGACCGCTCGGACATTAAACGGAAATATTATTTTGACATTGAGCACCTGGAAGCTGATGATATGCCACCCAACAGTTATCTACTCGGCAAAACACTGGGCAGTACCAATGGTTTTGGCAATGAGGTGAGGTTCCATTTTACCACCACACTGGCGCCGGAATGGGAGTTTATGAACGACCCAACTGTCGTAAAGAAAGGCTTTACGGAAAACTTCTTCCGCTTCTACATGAAATCAGGTCTTCGATGGAACAATGTGATCGAAATGCTCAACGATGGCAATGCCATTGCATTCCACGACCTCAATACCGCCGCTGTCAACAATGTCGACTCCCTAATCAAGCATTTTGACCTGGCACAACAAATCACTAAAAAACGATTGAATGGGCGAAACATCAAGTTTTTGGCCGAGCCCAATGGAAATAAATCGTACCTGCAGGCTGCGCTTGGGTTTCCAGCGATCCAGACCATGACTGCACAGACCGGTGCCGATAAGCTCATCCCGTATCAGGTCAACTCACCCTTGCAGCAAAAGACCTTGGCCCGGGTATTTGTCAATCACGCCGCCGAGGTAGAAAAACTGGTCAACGATGCTGCAGCAAAAGATGTGGCTCACCGCGAGGCAGTCCATATTGGTGTACACGAAACGGATCATGACTGGGCGCAGCTCCTGCTCTGGCTGAACAATACCTATGGAAAAGACGGCAAGGACATTTTGTGGTTTCCTTCGCAAGAAGAGTATTATGAATACAATTACAACCGACAAAACAGCATAATCAGCAGCCGCATCGAAGGGAATAAATTGATTGTGAAAGTCAAATTTCCCAATCAATCGGATTTCTACTACCCGGCACTCACATTGAATATCAGCGGATTGCATACGAACAGCATAAAATCAATCTCGTCGAATGAAACCGTAACAGGCCTTACCTATGGCAATTTTGACAAGGGCATCAGCGTTAATATAGATTGCAGAGCGTTTACCTATGCACATGCCGCTCAATATGTCAATCGCTATCTCGCTAAAAAATCTGCCGCAAACCTATTAGATGCAAAGTATCATGTCAATGCGCTAAAAGATTCGGAAGGAAAGAAAAACCTGTTTCGCGCGCTCGGAGCTGAGTAAAGAGAGGTGCCAGCTGTGGCGCACTGAAAATTTATGATTATATTGTATTAAACGGTTATAGCATTGGGATTAAAATACATGGAAAGGATTAATTTTAAACGTATATCGACCGCACTCTTCCTAGCGATGAGCGCACTCCTATTATCCTGGTCCTGTACGGGTAACAACAAGGAAAAGAAGGAAGCAGGCGCCCAAAATGTAACATCGATCAGTGCGGCAGATAGCGCCTTGTTTCATTTTTGGGATCAATTTGACATGCAGGATACGGTTCTGGTCAAGAATCCGGAAAAAGGGGAACAGCAATTGGCCGATTTTCTGGGGCTTTTGACAAAAACGCCTGACTCGGCCACGCGGGATAAGGCGGTGGCGATGATGCTCGACAAAGCCAAAGTCAACCGTACCAGTTTTGACTATTTCATTAAACAATACGAACACTACCTGTATGATGGCAATTCGCCCATGCGCAACGATAGGGCTTATGAATCGGTATTGCGCTACCTGATCAGCACAGATAGGCTCACTGATCTGGAAAAAGAGGCTTACCGCCCAATCTATACACTCGTACGCCAAAATAACGTTGGACATACAGCAACCGACTTCAGCTTTGAACTGCCCAATGGTCAAAAGCAAAAGCTGTCGGAGACGGATGCAAAATTTATGCTGTTAATGTTCTACGATCCGGACTGTTCGCATTGTAAAGAAACAATCCACCAGCTTCGGGACAATCCGCAGCTCGTTCAGCTGTTTACACAGCTGCAGATACAGGTGTTGGCCATAGACCCCTGGGGTGACCGCAGCAAATGGAAACAGTACCAATCGGAGTTGTCGTATCAATGGATCAATGGATTGGATACTGATCGCCAGATTTTGTCGGCCAACCTATACGACCTCAAAGCATCGCCAACGATCTATCTTTTGGATGAAAACAAAAAAGTCATATTGAAAGATACTTATTTGGAACCCGTAATTCAGTATTTTGTCAATACCAAGAAGTAATGGAAGACCAGACCGGAAAAAGTAAATCAAAAATTGTCTCCAACGCAGATTATTTCGCTGAAGTGCAGCGGATGCTGCAGGAAGGCAAAGAAGTACGCATCCGCATTAAGGGGCAAAGTATGCGTCCATTTATAGATGACGGAGATACGGTCATGCTACGGGCCTACCAGGGGCAACCGCTCCCACTGGGCAGTAATATACTCGCCAAAGACAAGGGAAAATTTGTCTTTCACCGCTTGGTAGCAAAGAAAAAGGGCCAATATGTATTGGCCGGGGATGGGAATCTTGTCCTCCACGAATACATAGCGGAATCCGACATCATCGCAGTTGCCTATATGCATTATCCAAAGGATAAAGAGGGAGCAATACCAATCCACAGCACGTGGCCAAGGCTACGGGGCTTGGCCTGGTATCATATCCGTTTGCTTCGCCGCATACTGATAAAATTTAAATCGCTTACTCTAAAGAATTAAGCTTAAATTTATTACATCCCATGCGATTCCACGAATAAAACAATTTTAATAAAACTTTTACGCGTTTTAGTTGTTCTTAATCAATTATATTTCCGAATAAAACATAAAACATAGGAGTTACGACTAACGCATCAACTAGACGAAACAAAAAACACTAATAACCAATGTATTATAAAAAAATCCAAAAGTAGTGTAGCATTTTGGATAGATTTAACGTTGAGTAAATAATTATAAATTATTAAATGTATATTTGCATCGATTATACTAACTATAATTATGAGGGAAGAAATTTAGTTAACAGATATTACGTACCACAATATGCAATGTGTTAATCTATTATTTCTACTCTATATTGGGTCTAGATTGTTAAATAATCTTAAGCCATAACGACAAATTGTTTATTAGAAAGTGTAAGAAAAGAATTTTCAAAAGGTCATATCAAGTTTTGCATGGTGTTTTTTTTCATTTAGCGGTAATTAGCATTTAACAGCATAATGAATTAAGAGGTTGAATAGCATGAAAGTATTAGTTTTAGGAGGAAGTAGCGGCTTCTTAGGAAGTCATTTAAAGAAGAAACTCAAGGATCCAATTCAATGTGAATTTGTTTCCATGAGAGATCTAAGTTGGTCGAAAGAGAATTTTCCAACCGACTGCATTATCAATTTAGTAGGCAAAGCACACGATTTTACGGGGAAGGCAACGGAAGATGATTTCTTCTTTGCAAACTTTGAGCTGGCAAAAAAAGCATTTAGCCTATTTATTTCCTCCCAGGCGAAGTTACTTATACATATCAGCTCCCTCGCAGCGATTGAAGAGGTAGAATCGGCCAAATCCCTCTCGGAAAATGCTTCGTATAACTCCGTCTCACCTTACGGTAGATCTAAACAAGCGGCCGAAGAATGGCTGTTGAGCCAGAAGTTGCCTGCAGACAAGAAACTGATTATCTTGCGTCCTCCCATGGTACACGGTGCAGGCGATAAAGGTAATTTAAAACAGTTATTTTCGATAGTCAGCAAAGGAATTCCTTATCCGCTGGTCCGATTTAAAAATAAACGCTCTTTTCTGTCCGTTGATAATTTCTGCTTCTTCGTCGAACAGATTCTTTTACAGCATGAAAAGATCAATTCAGGAATCTATCACCTGTCCGACGATGAAACCTTATCGTCAAATGAAATCGTAAATATCATGAAACAGGAAACAGGCTTAAAAATCCCTTGTTTTCCGCTACCAAAACGTATCATTTCATTTTTATCAAAAATTGGTGACCGCAGTAGCGTATTTCCATTGAATACCTGGCGGCTAAAAAAACTAACCAGTAATCTGGTGGTTTCAAATAAAAAAATAAAAGTTGAACTTGCAATCGAACGTTTGCCAAAAACAGCAAAGGAAGGTTTGCGTGAAACCATCAGGGCATTGAAGCAACAGTAAAATGATTCATCAGCAAGATCGTGCTTTACATGCATACAGACATTACAGCAAACCGCTGAAATAAAATATAAAAAAATATAAATTGTGCCTTAAATACANNTGTATTTAAGGCACAATTTATTTATGTTTGAGAATATAGCCAACATAGCGCTATCACTTATTATAAGAGTTAAATAGTATGAAATTAAGATCAGATTTAATTTTAAGAACCATAGGTTCAGATCATTTGATAGTTGACCCCAGCCAGGACATGGTAGACCTGTCAACGGTATATACACTCAACAGTTCGGCGGCCTGGCTTTGGGAAGAACTCAAAGGAAAAGATTTTGATACGGACACCATCGTAGACTTACTCCTTGAAAATTATGAGGTCAGTAAAGATCAGGCTGCATCTGATGCAGCAGTGTTACTCCAGGATTTCCGAAAACAGGGATTGCTCGAAGAATAGCAAATGATCAGCAGCAGCCTGAAACAGCACCTGCACTGGGCATGGTCCATCAGCAAAGGATATCGAAGCCGCCTGTCGCTTTATTTTATATTGGAGCTGATCTGCATCGTCCTCTCCTTGCTCTTTGTGTACTTATCCAAAAAAGCGGTCGATACGGCAACGATGCCGGGTCAGCTTCCGCTAAAATGGCTGCTGATCGGCATTATAGCCACCATTGCCCTTAACGTTGGCATCAAAGGTTATTCCGGGCGACTGATGGAGCGCATCAAACTGATGCTGACGCTCGAACTGCAGCGCCACATGCTCGACGCACAAATGCTCTCCGTATGGAAGCTGATCAAAAACTGGCATACGGGCGATATACAGATCCGTATTCAGACGGACTGCGAGGAAGTGGCCAATACCATCGCCAATACGCTACTGTCTTTTGTATTAACGGCAATCCAGCTACTGGCCTCGGTCGGATTTCTATGGTATATGGATCCGATGCTGGCCCTGATGATCCTGGCCATATCACCGCTCTTTGTCTTTTCGAAGCTTTATTTCCGCAAAATGCGAAAGCTCAGCCAGGAAGTCAAAGCGGAGGAAAGTAACTTCGCGAACGTGCTGCAGGAAAATCTACGCTTTCGGCTGCTCATACGGGCAATGAGCGCTTTTCCGAAAAGAAGGGCAAAATTGACCGAGAGCCAGGCGCAACTTTTCGCGCTAAAAATGCGCCAGATCAACTTCTCCACGTACACACAGGGCGCTATGAAAGTGGCCATGAACGCAGGGTATCTCATCGCCTTTATCTGGGGCATCTATCGCCTGCAATCGGGCCTGATTTCATTTGGTACAATGACCGCATTCCTCCAATTGGTTGCGCGCATACAGTCGCCTATACTTGCATTGATCGCCTATATTCCGGGCTTTGTCAGGTTCCGCGTCTCCGCGGATCGACTACTGGAACTGCAGGCGGGTGAAATGGAACCGCAAGTGCCACAGCAACGCCTGCAGCATACGCAGGAGCTCCGCATAAACGATCTCTCGTTCCGCTATGAAGATAAATGGGTGTTGCAAAATTTAAATCTTTCCCTGAAAGCAGGGGAACCTACCGCCATTATCGGGCCTAGTGGAAAGGGGAAAACAACCTTGATCCGGTTGCTGCTTGCACTACTGAAAGCGGAAAAGGGACAGATTACACTTCGGGATGGGGATGGCGAAAGGCCGCTGTCTGCCAGCCACCGCATCAATTTTGCGTATATCCCGCAGGGCAATTCGCTCTTTAGCGGCACAATTCGTGAAAATATAATGCTACACGCCAACGAAAATAGTCCCCTGGATATGCAGGAAGCGTTGCGCATTGCTGGGGCTGAATTTGTCTTTGATCTCCCCGATGGTATAAATACCCACATCGGCGAGTCTGGTATCGGCCTATCGGAAGGACAGGCGCAGCGCATTGCTATCGCGCGTGGCCTGATGCATGACGGCGATATTTGGCTCTTCGATGAGGTCACTTCGGCCTTAGACCGCACAACCGCGGATGCACTGATACAGCGCCTATTGGAGTATGGCAAAAATAAATTATGCCTTTTTGTAACACACGACCTTCATTTGGCAGAGCGGTGCCAGCAGCGCATTTACCTGGATTAAAACAGCGCAGTCATTTGGCTTTCTTCTGTTTGCGCGGAAGAATATCGATCTGATAGGTCTCTTCTGCATAATGGATCAATACTTCAAGATCGTTAATTTTATTGGTCAAAATCTGCTGAAAATGCAGCATCTCTACATTTCGCTGCTTGGCACCCGCCAGTTCGGATTCGAGTTTTGTGATTTTTTCTTCGGTCGACTTACTGCTGATATCGGCTGCACAGCAATCCGTATCGAGCGTCAGGTCGAGTTCTTGCTCCGCCGGATGCTCTTTCATCGCGCGTTTCAGCCAGCTCACAATGGTACGCTTATCTTTGACCTTACTTCGCTGCATGGCTTCTTCAACAGAAATCCGCCCCGTGAGCACTTCACGGGCAACTTGTAACATAAATGCTCTTCTATCTTTCATTAGCATGGTTTCTCTTACTGTCTAATGTGCTAAAAAGCCGCAACCGACCGGTAGGGTACGGTCGCGGCGCGCATATTTATCGGTGCTTTTTGCTGCCGGTAAAGCTATTTCGAATGGAACGAAGCAGTTTACCCAAGCCATTTTTTCGCTCATCCCGGCCATACCCATAGCCGTAACCGTAGCCATAACCGTAACCGGACTGCCCCAACTTGAGGCCATTCAGAATAATGGCCAGATTGGAAAGTCGCTTCTCGGCATAGATTTTTTGGATCTCCGGCAACTGCCGCTTATCCATTTTACCTGCCCGGATAACAAATAAAGTCAGGTCAGAAACACGGTCTACCACTGTGGCATCGGCAACAATGCCAGTGGGTACGCCATCGATGATAATGTAATCATAGCGGCTACGCAAATCGGCAATCAACTGGTCCAGCCGCTTGCTCAGCAAGAGCTCTACTGGATTGGGTGCCTCCATGCCAATGGAGATATAATCTACGTTTTCACCATGCAAATTGTAATGGATAATGGCGTCCAGTTCGAGGTTGATGTCGGAAAGATAGTGGCTCAGGCCCTTGCCGTGTATAATGCCCATGCGGTCACTCAATGTTCCCTTACGCAGATCCATATCCACAACGATCACTTTTTTATTTAAAAAAGATAAGGTGCTGGATAGATTCAGCGACGTAAAGGTTTTCCCCACGCCCGGAATAAAGGAGGTCAGGGTAATGGTCTGCGGATGCTTACCCTCCCGCGACATAAAGCTCATATTGGTCCGCAGGATGCGGAAAGCCTCCGTGAGGGGGTCTCTGCCCATACCGCTCACCAAAATGTTGTGCTGCGATAAACGCCGATTGTTGACCAATGGAATTTCGCCCAACAGCGGTACATCAATGGCTTCCTCGATATCTTGCCGACGCCGAACACCGGTGTCGAGAATGGACAGGGTCATAATCACAATCGCGGGCAATATCAGGCCTATGCCCATCCCTAAGCCCAACTTGCGCATCTTGCTCGGGGCAACGGGATCGTACGTCACAATGGCTGGATCGATAACGCGGATGTTGTCTTCGGTCATGGCCTGGTTAATGGCATTCTCCTCGCGCTTGTTCAGCAAATACAGATAAAGTTCTTCTTTTACTTTTTGCTGCCGCTCTACAGAGAGCATCACCCGTTGCTTTTGCGGTACCTGCATCGCTTTGCCGCGTGCAGCTTGCTCTTCTTTCTTCATATTGCCGGCCTTGATCCTTAATCCGCCGATGGCGTTGTCTACTGCCCGCCCGATATTGCCGCGCATGGACTGCAAGGCCCGGTCCAGATCCTGAACCACCGGATTGGCATCACTGCTGCCTTCAATAAGGCGGTTGCGACGAAGCAAGGTCGTGTTGTAATCGTTGATTTGGGTTTCTACATTGGCATCTACCAGTCCGGTATTGTTTGGAATCAGCTCATTTTTCTTACTGCCGTCGGCCAGATAGCCGCGCATCATCTGCGCAAGGTTGATATCGGTCTCTACTTTGCTGCGCTCGGCCTGATACAATCGGCTGTCTTCAAAATAGGCTGTGCCCACCGTGGACGCATCCATACCCTGATTTTGTGTCCGCAGATTTTCAATATTTGATTCCACGGAACCCAGTTCCTGCTCAATGATGGCCAGCCGCTCCCGAATAAAATTAGCGGTGTTTACGCCAATCTGGTTTTTGTCCTGCAAGGCGACTTCATTGTACACATTGATCATCTCCCCAATAAGGGCGGTGGCACGCAGCGGATTGGTATCCTCTGCAACAACCTGCAGCAGGGAGGCATCTTCTTCCATCTGGGTAATGGTAATGGTCGAGATAAAATAATTAACCATACGCTCCAGCGCAAACTTCTCTACCTTGATCTCTTGCTCCGGAAGTGCTTTGCCGGGGGTTAGGGCCGACTGCACCGTAACCTGCCCAAGGGGGGTATTAACCGGTTTGCCTAAGGTGGCTTTCACCTCCAACGTGGCTTCACCGTGGCTCCAATTGCTCAACAATACTTCCGTACCGCCAACTGGTGTGACCGTAAAAGAAAAGGAATCCTCAGGCTTTGTATGGGGAACGCTCACCTTGATCGGGCTAGCCGTGTAAAGCTCGTTGCGTCGCAATCCTGCGGCAACCGAATAACTCATCTCGGCCCCGATACGGGTAACCGTCTGCCGCATCAATTCTTTCGACTTGAGCTGCAGGATCTCACTGGCCACGCTAATGGAATTATAGGCTTCATTGGTGCGCGAGATGCGTGCCGTACGCGGGGTATTCATCGGTGTTTTGATGATAATCGTTTCGGCACTGCGGTAGATAAACGGTGATTTGGCATACTGATAATAGTAGTACGACCCAAAAACAAGAATGGACAGTGCAAACCATTTCCAATGGTAGAGCAGATGTGCCAAAACATCCAGCACATTGATCGATTTGTCTTTCTGTAACTGATTATAGTGTGTTGTTTTCATCGTTGACTATTTAAGCAAGTTTATGGCGGTCAAGATCACGGTAACGATACCAGTAGCAATGGTGGTGAAGCGCCAGCTCCGATCTTCGCGGGGCGTATTCTCCGCAGCGATAGGCTCTACATACACAATATCATTTTGCTGCAGGTAGTACGCCGGGGAATCAAAAATATCCTGCGACCCCACATTGGTCAGCATCTTTTTTCGGACGCCATTTTCTTCACGAATGACCGTTACACGGTCTGAAGCCGCATTGCGGGTGAGTCCGCCAGCTTTAGAAATGGCTTCAAGCAAATTGATACGCGAGTCGGGCACATCGATAATGCCTACACGGTTGACTTCGCCCATCACGTTGACCTTAAGATTGAGCAGTTCGACTTTCACAATGGCATCTTTGATATAGCCACCGTCGGACAAGCGCTGCGACAGCAGATCGCGGACCTGCTCCAGCGTCAACCCTTCGAGGTGCAGGTTGCCCAGGATCGGAAAGGTAATATTGCCCTGCTGATCAATGAGGTAACTTGGACCGCCGCTACCGGCCGAGCCGCCACTCAAGCTATTTTCTTTCTCTACAACCGTGTAGCTACCGCCCATCACATTGAAAGGTGCGGCGAGCTCAGGATTTTTCGCACTCACGGTAATGCTAAGCCGATCGCTCTGCTGTAATTTTAACATCGGTACTTCCAGCGCCCGGTAGGCTATATTGGGTACCATGTCATTGACATAGACCACTTTCTTGGGTGACATGCACGAACTCAGTAGGCTAACACCAAGTAAAATCATTGCTAAAATTTGTCTTTTCATATCGTAATAATCGTTTGTTTTTATATGCATATGCCGTACGCGGCTTCTAAATTGGATTATGCGCCGCGTCGGTTTAAAAAATGAATAATCGGGAACCAGAAAGCTTCTTTCGGAACGTAGGGAAAATAGCGGACAATACGTCGCAGTATGGCTTCGGTACGTCCTTTACGCGCCAAAAAAGTGCCGTCAATACGTTGTACATAAGCTTCATCGTAAAAACCAAAGTTGCCGCTCTGCCACACTTCCTGAAGGATATCCATTCCGGAGCCGCCAGCAGGGCTGGTAAACGGAAGTTTGTCTTTTGCCAAGCCAAGCTCATTGACCAAAAACTGATGCACCGGAGCAATCCAGCGCAACAGGCCGATCCTGCGGTAAAGCTGCTCTAACCGCACGCCATCCAGCAGGTGCCGGTAACGGTGATAAAGTGCCGCCAGGTCGCAGAATTGACGAAGCCCAATGCCAAAAGCCAGGGAATGCTTGAGAATATGTGCCGTCACCTGAACAACTTGAACCTGTGGCGCCAACACGGCGACGTCCTGCCCGGATATAGACAGGGTGGTATCGGGGAAATCCTTCCTGTACTGGTTCAATAATCGCTTGCAAAAAGGATTGTGGAGATCGAAAAGCCGGTCATGCAGATCCATTTCACTTGCTGTCCAACGATACACCTGCCCGCCAACATGGACGCGAGGGATGCGGTTTTTGATGAGATGGAGGCCTGCCAGGGTACACTGGCGCGTGGTTTCAAAATACCAGTCGATATCGCCACAGACGCGATGTTCGGGAAAGCGGTAGCTCTCCGCGACGCCCTGCCCCTTCAACAGCAGTGGACTGAGTTTACGCTTTTTGAAAAAGGCATACTGCTCGGCAATCTGGCTATTGGTACGGCGATGGCTCCGTTCGATCCGGTCAATCTGCACCGACCATTTGATCTGCAGCTGACGCGGCGGCAAATGGTCCTTGTCTAGGCACAAAAGTCCGTCGTAAACAATCCCTTGGACGGTCTGCTCGTTCGCCCGGCGATAGAGCCCGCTCCACTCCGCATCGGATAAGGGAAAGAACTGCTTTTCGTTATGTTGCTGTTTCTTGCCCCAAAGTCCGCTGCGCAAGAGGAACAAGAAGGCCGCTTGAATTTTAGTATTTTTCATAAATCCTCCTACATTTTGCGATCATTTTCTCGCGTGTAAAATTTGCTAGATACCTCTTCCGTCCCCCCTCGGCATAGGTTTGATAAGACCAAGAATCGGTTCCGATCTGCTGAATGGCTGCAGCCAGCGCTGTTGCATTTTCGGGTGCAACGACGAGTCCCGATACCTGATCTTGGTTGACCCAGCTGACACCGGAGCCCGGTATTGCGGTCGACACAATGGGTTTGCCGCAAGACATGGCCTCGATCTGCACAATGGCAAAAGCCTCGGTTTTCCAGATGGAACTCAGGCAAAAGATATCGGCAGCGCCAAAATAGGTCGGAATGTCATCATCGGACACAAAGCCAACCATACTGATGCGGTCCTGCAGGTTGAGGTCTGCGATAAGCTGATGAAGCGGCTCCTCCAGCGGCCCCTTACCACCAATGATCAGGTGAAAACGCGCATCCAGCTGCTGCATCGCCTGGATGAGGTAGGCATAGCCCTTGTACTCCACAAGCCGACCCAGGGAAAAGATAATGGTCTTGCCCGGATAGCGGCTTTTGAGTGCTGCAACGGCTGCCCCGTCGTAGCCTATCGGGTTGACACCGATGGGAATAAAGTCGATTTTGGCCTTTACCTGTTGTAAAAAGGGCGACTGCTCGACATAAACGGGGGTGGTACCCACAATCTGTTCGGCTCTGTTGATCAGCCAATTCTGTAAGGGCTTATACAATTTGAGCAGGTTCTTTTGTTTTAAAATATCCGAATGCCAATGCAACACAACCCGCCCCCGATAGCCCGACAGGTAAAGCGCCAGACTGGCCATCGGATCGGGATGGTGAATGTGAATGATATCATATTGCCCAGCAATATTCCTGAGTTTGGCGATCATTGCCGGAGCCAACATGGTGCCTGCAATTTTAACGGAGGTATGCACAACAAATAACCGCGCATAGGGATTTACCTGTATTTCGGCGGCAGGGTGATCTTCGGTCGATGCGCAAAGCATATCACAGCATACTCCGCTTTCGGATAAACCGAGCATCAGGTCGTACATCACTTTCTCTACACCGCCGCGTATGGGATAAAATTTTCCAAGTTGTAATATTCTCATCATTTTTTTTGCGTTTAACAGTTTATGAATAGCTCCTATTTTAAAAGCGTATGAAAGAGATCTGTCCAGTTTAGCGCAAAGGGTTGGGCCAATGGTTCCTTAGCCACAGCCTTCAAAAAAGACCGGTCGCCGCGCATCAGTGCACCCATTTGTGTTGCTAAAGCCTTTGGATCGTCGGGATCAAAGAATGACACGCATTTACTCCCTGCCGCCGTGTCGTGTGCATAGGGTAAATCGGCTAAAAGCATCGGCTTACCATAAGCGGAAAACTCGGTAATGGGCAGTCCCCAGGACTCGGCCTTTGATGGGAAAATCAGACAGTCGCTGCCGGCATAGTAATCTTCGAGCTGCGTACGGCTCACAAAGCCCATAAAATGCAGGGATTGCAGATGTCCCCACCTGCGATGCAGCCACTGGGCGTATGTATTTTCATCGCCCTTCACCGTAAGATGTACTTTAAAGGGTACCGTGTCCTGCTGTTCGAGCAGTGCTGCTGCCCGGCAGATCACTTCAAAATTCTTGTGACTATTGGGGGACCCGGCAAATACAAAGGTGAAACTGCCCGGCGCTTCCTCTTTTTGGGAAACCGCAACCTGCTGGGTCGCCATTTCGGGTGGGGCTACAATAATGTGAGCCGTAGGCACTGCAAACAGCCGATGAAATGCTTTGCGCAACCAATGCTGCTGCACCACCAGATAATTATTGCGCCGAATATTGGGCTTGTAGATATACGTACTGAAGAGCGCAAGCAACGCGATCTTGGGTGCAAAAAATAGATCGTGCGCCTTCCAGCGATAAAAAGGGAAAGCATTATGGCAATATACGGCCCGCCGCTCGGCAATCACCGATGGACTGGTATCGTGCAGCGAGAACCAGAGGTAAACGGGACCAATCGCTTTGGATATCGAACGCATCGATACATATTCGTACCAGAGGCGGTTGACCCAGCGTTTTTTGGGCCACTGCGTTTCTATATATTCGATATGCGGGAAATCGGCCAGTGAACGCCGATACACCAGGGCAATAACGCGGTAGTCGCCCGACTGAGCCAGCGCAGAAAGGCACGCCAAACATTCCTTGAGGATGGCCAATGGACCTGCCTCCACCAGATTGACAGCAGAAATAACGATCGTTTTGCTCATCGCTTCTCTCCTTTCACTAAGCGCTCAAACAATAAGAGCCATTGGCGCATAATACGTTCCTCATCGAAATTTTCGGCCATTTCCCATGCCGCCTGCCCCATCTGCTGCCGCAGCGAATTGTTTTCCATCAGCCGGCAGGCCTTATTGGCAAAATCTGCACCATCACCTTCGGCGATCAAATACCCATTCTTACCGGGTTTAATGATATCGCGGGGCCCACATTTGCAGGCGTAGGCGACCATGGGCAGACCGCAGGCCTGGGCCTCCAGCAGTGTCATGGGCAGCCCCTCGTAGCGCGAACTCATCAAGACTAATGAGCTGTGCATATACGCGTCCATAATGTGCTTGACCGGCGCGTGGAGTGCAATCTGCCCGTCCAATCCCAAGGCATGGATCTGGGCCAGCATATCGGCTTTCAAGGTCCCCTGCCCATAGATGTCGAGCTTCCAGTCGGGACAGCGCGCATGAATATCCTTCCAGATCGCAATCAGCTGGTCAAATCCTTTCTGATAATCAAACCGCCCAACAGCAATAGCTCGTTTCTCGGTAAGAGCCGCCCGCTGGTGCACTGAAAAGGTATTGGCATTGGGGATAACGACACTATTTTTCAATCCTTTCCAATAGACCAGGTCTTCATGAGTGAGCACCACAAAACGATCGTATTTCCGCGCCAATGTGAGATCATGGGCACTGCGCCAGGTATTTACTAATTTCCAGAGCCCTTTGCGATCGTACTGCAGCCGTTTAAACCTTGAAAAGTGAATCTCAAGGACTTTCTTACTCCCATCGGTGATGTCGTGCAGAAAACTGACATCGTGATCAAACATGGAAATGACAATATCGGCCTTTAAGGGCATAAGAAGTGCTTCAAGCCGTTCGCGATGGATACGCTGCCGACGCTTGTAGGAAAGCATTTTACTAAAAATACCCAGTCCCTCATCGTCGGTATAATTGATCGCAAGGTCTACCTGGCAGATCAAAGGATCGAGCTCAAAATGAGGCACACGGGCTTTTTGGTCTGTGGTTACAACCGTCAGCTCGTGCCCCATCCGTGCCAGGTAGTTGGCCTTATTGGCCAGTACACGCTCCATGCCCCCAGCATTATACGTTCCCAAGATGGAATAGACTATTTTCATTTTCGACAGTAGATTTGGAAGTGAACAAAGAGCCCTGCACGCCTTCGACGCAATAAAATAGGGCATAAATCAGAAATATATCGGTAGAGACCTTAAACCAGATGACAAACGAAAAGGCTAATAAAGACAGAAACAACAGCTTATAATAGCGGTATCTGGATAGGAATGACAATCCATTGAAGATAAAAAAGCCAGCAAAGACGCTAAATCCAACGAGACCACAATAGAGTATAAAACGGCAATAGCCAATGTCGGTGTTAAAGATCCAGCCGTCAAAAAGGCCTGTACCGATGAGCCAGGTGCGGGTATCGTCGGGCCAAACCCACATATTCATGCTCAGTTTGTCGGTCGAATCGGTTCGAAATTCCCCCGTCTCGTAATAATTGAAGAAACCTTCGAAAGCAAAGCGCATATATCCCCGGAAAAGCTCATTGTGCGCATAGAAGTACATGGAGATCAGAATAGCCACCAGCAGCAGAATAGTAAGAACGGTAAAAAAACGGACAAACTCTATCCGGATAATACGGTGGAATAGCCCCGTGGAAAAAAACATCGCCAGCAGCCCCATCACCCCGCCAATGGACGTGGTCCGCGCCATAATATTGCCCAGAATAAAGATGGCAAAGAAAACAATCAATAAAAGGGCCGTCAGTAATAGGGTCTTTTTCTGAAACAGGTCTCGTGTAAACAGCGCGGAAAGCATGATCAAAACGATCGAGAACCGCACCCCGGCATTGTCTAGGGAAGCACCGATGCCATACAGGCGGTCTACCTCCTGAGCGAAAGCCTGCCCCTGCTCGATATAGCGATCGACCAGCGACTGCACCCCCGGCGAGCTATCGATCCATAAGGCCAGTATACACTGCGCCAGACAAACAGCCGCGAGATAATACGTGAGGATATGAAAATTGATATAGCCATGCACCTGACGGATGGCCATAACGACGGTATAACCCGCAAGAAGCCATATCGCAAAACTGAGGTAGTAGGTAGCATAGGCAAAGTCATCGGTGCGGTTGACATCGGTAGCGATGTAACAGACCAGCGAAAAAACGAGGGCTAAACCTGTCGCCGAAAACAGCGGCCGGCTAATTTCGACCCGTTGGGCGCGAAACAGCTGGACGAACAGCAAGGGTGCCCCAATACCGGCCAAAATAATTTTGGTATTGACACTGGGCGGTAAAAATGTAAAACCGAACGAGAAGAAATAGCCGCTGACCAACAGGCCAACAAAAAAAATCAGTAATCCTTTTATCATAGCGCTATTTATAGATGATACCATAGAAAACCCGTATCAACAGCAGGTGATACATTCGTACTGCCCAATATTGCCGTTTGGAGGCAAACCATTGTAAGAGGCGTGTATGCAGCGACGCCGAGCGGTTTTGCAGGATATAGCGGTCGGAACTGCTAAACCAGTTGGTCCAGCGGATATAATCTGATTTTTGCCCCGTCACCAGCAAAGGCAATTTTATTGTCAATTTGAGAAAGTCGATTCCAGGCCCGATAGCCGATGCATACTGACTTGCCCCAAGGTAGCGCTCGACCTCGCCGATATTTGTTTCCACTTCGCGCATATGCTGCGTGGAGAACGTTTTGCTGATCGAGCCGGCATTATCCTGCCGGTAATGATACAATACACGGTCCAGCAAACAGATGTGCGCGGCATGGACAAACAATTTTAGCGTAACCAAGAGGTCTTCACCCATATTGGCTCCGGGTATAAAGCGGATGGAATACGCCTCATAAAGCGACCGACGCACCATAAATAACCACAGATTCCAGCGCATACGCCCCGCCAGCATGGCCTGTATGGCTTCCAAAGGAGTTGCACATGTGGGCTGCTGCATGGTACGCTCGCTGTTTTGAAAAGCAAGGCACCACTGAAAGTATACAATGTCCGCTCCAGTACGCAAGGCTTCTTGCACACAACTTTCTACCGCATCGGTCTCCAGGCTGTCATCGGCATCGACATATAGCACAAACTCGCCCGAAGCATGATCCAACCCCGTATTACGGGCTGCAGACACGCCTTTGTTTTGCGGATGGGAAATAATTTTGGCTGTAAACCCCTCTCGACCGTCCACAGCATGGGCAAAAACCTTGAGCATCGCCAAACTGAGGTCGCTACTGGCATCGTCTACACAGATAAATTCGATATGCCCGTAGGTCTGCCGGCGTAAAGACAGTAACGTGCGTTCGAGAGTGTCCTGTGCGTTATAGACGGGTGTGATAATGCTGACTAAGGGTAAAATTTTCATCATATGCGTGTTGGATACATTAGGGTGTAAAAATTCGGCTAACAATCTCTTGCTCATACCGTTGATCTGCCCGGTCATGCTGCTTGTTTCCATCCTTGACCTCATTGACATATTTGCCGGGGATAGCTACTTTTTTGGAAGCACGCTGCAGAAACCATTCGTATTCGATATCCACATGCCCAATATCCAGCGCGCGTAACCCCAAGTGCGAAAGATCATAAGCAAGCACCGTAGCCGTGGGGCCAAGTGCCAGCAGCACCAGGTCATAGGCTCTGCCTACGCGCTCCGTTTCCAGCAGCAAGGCATCGTAACAGCTAAAGGCCTGCTGCGATAGGGTAATAATACGGCCGATAGCCGATGCCCCTGAAAACAGGTCGTTGCCCACGCCCAGGCGGCTCATCTCACCTTCGACAATTAAAATGCGCTTGTCCTGCCAGAGTTGCTTAAGCTTCGAAAAGAAGCTACCGCAATGCGATTTATCCTGCCAATCCATATAAGGCCGTGTCACACAGGCATCGTAATAGGGCCTCGAGTAATTGAAGTAAGGGATATATTTTCGGTAATGAAACACCACAAATTGCCGCCAGAAAAAACTTCCCTGCGCATTGAGATGTTGTACCGAACGCAGGCCATAAGGGATGCAGATCATGCATACCGCACTGTTGCTGCTCAGAATAGCACGGAGACGCTGCGAGAGCTCGTCGTCCATATCCTGAAAACCCAGGTGTTCGGTCTGATTGATCATATGAAATTCGCCATCGCCAAATCGGGCCATCGAAAGGTTGGACTGGAGCAGCTTATCCAAAGTCTCCATAGGGGTGTGAATCTTTGGAAAAGGCAATAGCAACCTGAACAGGCGATACCGAATGGACAAATAGCAACGTCTTATTATATTCATTGTACTACAGTTGAATTTGAAGTCTGTTTACCACATACCCGTTCGACCATCCGATCCACGAGCGCCATGTTCTTTCCGCTAAACTTGCGGGCAAATAGCAGATCGGAAGCAATCAGGCGATCAAAGTCGGCGTCGGTCCATTCAATCAGTTCGCCCTTATGCCAGCCGATCATCCGTTGGCAATCGTGATATTCGCTGTTGGTATGGTGCCGCTTCAACCGAAAACGGGAGTTCCAGCAAAGGGTCTGGATAAAGATTTCGTCGCTACAGAAGGTATGTTGATACATCTTGAGCACTGCACTTTTGTGGGTCAGGAGATAACGGACAAATGCATCGGTCACGCTGACCCATTGGGTACCTTTTTTGAAGATCACATCTTGGTTGCGGTATAGGCCAAACAGTCCCTGCAAGCGCAAACTGAAGGCACGTGCAGCCCGGTACCAGTAGGCAGCTATCCCCTTGCCTGCTCTAAATCGGCTTGGATAAAAATGAATCCGCCGTACTTTTCGGTCGATCTCCTTGTCGCAGTTGCCCTTTTGGAAACCGATGAACTCCTGCCCCTGATGTGCCGCAAAAAAAGCATGAATCTCATCCTGACTTTTGAGCGGAAGATCTACGCCCGACAATACATGGTAGTAAGCATACTGCTGCTGTGCAGCAGCGGTTTCAAAAAGCCGATATTCTGCCGCCACCACAGAAACATCGCCCCAATGCACATCAACACGTGCGTGCAATACACAAAGCCGCGCATGTTGCGTGCTGAGCTCGGGCAATTGCGCTACCTTTTGATCAAAATGGATGTAGATGTCGTTGCGCTTATCGTCCAGGCAATGCACCAATTTTTGGAGGACCTCAAACTCGTTATGCGCCAAAATAAGGTAAGCGTGTTTTAACCTGTCCATATTAACTATCCTCCTTTCTAGCGGGCGCTGCCGTTTTAGTCTGGCGCAGAATCTGCCGGAGTTGAGCGATGGTATCTTCGGGGAAATACGTTAGCTTGTGCAGGCTGGTCCGCAAAAAAATATCCGGATAGGCCATTGGGTAATTGCCGCCAGACAGCTTGGTCTGCAAGAGATGGGGGTAAACATCACTCACATGGAGGCCCTGACCTGCCGATTTTTCAGCGGGCAGCAGCTGCTCGTGCAAAATCTGAAAGAAAAAATAGTCGAGTGCCCCGTCTGCAGCTTTCCAGTAATTGAAAAGCAGCTGACACAGCTGACCGAGCAGTGCATGCCCTTTCTTGGCGAAAATAATACTGTTGAGCATCTTCACTTGATGATCTTCGTGCCAGCCCCAATAGTAGGCATAACTATTTTTCCAATAATCGGTGTAGGGTTCCTGCGCGTCCCGCTGGTACACGAAATAGTCCTGTTCACAAAACTCGGCGGGCAACTCATCCGTCAATAGAATCGTGGCGTCGAGCCACACACCGCCATAAACCTGCAGCAGCGCCAGACGGATAATATCCGAAAAAAAAGTCCGGCTGATGATATCTGCCTTCCGTTTTGACCCTATAAAATCGGGTATATCGAGGTACTGTGGCAACGTGTCATCGTCTACCCGAATGACGGTGTAGTCGCCCCGGTAGGTATCCACCGACTGAAAGCAGAGCTTGACGACATCCGGCAGGCGGTCGGTCTGTGTACCTTGTCCCCAATATTGCCAGATCACTTTATTGGCAGGGAGGTCCATCTTGGCCCGAAGTGGAAAATGTTCGAGCTGCCCGGCCGCTTCCCGCGCGATCATCTGATTCCAGAAAGCAGCCACCTTGCGGTGTTTTCGCAAGATCTTCTGTTCACGGAGCATGCTCCAGGCTGTTTTTACGATCGACTTCTTCATGATATAGGTGCGCTAGTAGTTAAATCTTAATTCGTTTTTTCCATACACTGCGGAGTATGCCGCAAAAAAAACGGTATTCCTCCAATTGAATGAGCCAGCATACCGTTGCAAATGCCACGATATAACTGGAGAAAAGCAGGAAGGCTTCCATCCCGTCCGTGAGCTCATAGGGCAGCAGTGTGGTGCCCCACCAGACTGCGCAGCCAAGGGCGCACGATAGGAATATACTGGGCAGCAGATCATACAGCTGCTGGCGCATCGAGTAATCAAGAAACCTGGCCGTGTAGTGGGTATTGATAAATAGGGAGGCCACAGACACGGCCACCTGCCCCCATATTAAACCATAAACGCCATACCGCAACCCCACCACCACAGCAACGACAATGCAGATCTTTTTAATGATTTCGAGCTTGAGATAAAGGTCTGAACGTCCTTTGACCTGCAATACGTTGAGATTGTAGTTGTGAATGGGCTGAAAGAGGGCTCCCAAGGCCATCAGCTGAAAATAAGGGACCGCAGGTAGCCATTTTGCACCGAGCAAGAGCCTGATAATGGGTTCGGCCGCAATGACCATCAGCGAGATCGTAGGGGCGACGATAAAGATAACCAGCTTGAGCACACGCCGGTAGGCATGGCGCAACTGCTGATCGTCGTTGCTGAACTTGGCAAACAAGGGGTACGTTACCTTGTTCAATGCGGTCGAAATATTGTTGATCGGTAGATTTTTCAGCGACTCGGCCCGGTTATAGTAGCCCAAGGTTGTTTCCGAAAATCGTTTGCCGATGACAATGGAATACACATTATTGAAAATAACGTTGAGCAGCGCAGAGAGGGTCAGCCGGATACCAAAAGCAAAATGCGTGTTAAATTTATCGCGGTCAAATGTAAAGGTAGGCCGCCATTCGCTGTAAAACCAATACTGCAGGGTATACAGCAGATTTTGCAGCAAGGCTGAATAGACCAATGACCACACCCCCATTCCGGCCAGCGCAAAGCCAATACCTGCCAACCCACCCACAATGACCGAGGGTAAACGCACCTTGAAGGTGGTTTTAAAATCCAGTTTCTTATCAAATAGCACGGCCTGTACATGCACAAAGCTGTCGATGATGAGCACAATACTATAGACCCGAATGATGGGGCCCAAAATGGGTAACTGATAAAACTGACCTATCCAGGGAGCTGCAATAAATACAAGCAGGTACAATAAGGCTGTCGTTGCCATATTGAACCAAAAAACGGTGGACAGATCGCGTTCGTCTACCGATTGCGTCCGTACGAGGCTACTGCTCATTCCGCCGTTGATCAAAACGGAGCATATATTGATCACCACATTAAACAGTGCTATCGTCCCAAAATCTGCCGGCATCAGCAAGCGGGCCAGCACCAGGTTGACCACAAAGGACACCAGCTGCACGCCAAATTGATCCATAAATACCCAGATTGCTCCCGTTGCGACTTGTTTCTTTAGCTCCATGTGAAATCGGTCATTAAGCCAGTTGTTTGGTCAGCGCCTGGTACTTTGGTTTTAAAGGAAGGGGGAAAGCCGCTAAAAGCCGGCGCTGCAGCTCGCTAAGATCTACCTGACAGTGTGCTTTTTCCCAATGGGAGGCAAACAAGCTCCTCCACCCCGCTTCGCTGGTCAAAATGTCATCCAGCTGCTCAAATCCGTTGTAGGAAGGAATATCAACAGAACTAAAATAATCGTCAAACTTAAATCCGTCGGTATCGATATAGCCCATTTTGATCCACAATGCCGGTATCCCATAGGCGTGGGCAACAATCAGCCCATGCAAGGAAGAGGAGAGGATATACGCGCAGTCTGTAATCTCGTCGATAATACGCTCTACATCGACCGTACGAAAATCGATTAGATTGATATCGGGTCCAAACTTTTCGCGAAAAGCATCGACCTCTTTCCAATGTGGAATTACGCCGAGCTGCTTGGTCTTCTTTTCCTTGCCCCGAATCCAGAGCGGAAGCAACACCGCCGGGTCACCGAAGGTATCGCAGCGCGGATACCCCATGGCCTCCAGCTTCTGACTGGTATATTTGCCGCGGACGGCATACACGCGTCCACCTCCAAATGGATCGTCGGCATTCATAAACCCTGCACCCCAAACCGACGATTTACGATTGCCCCAGCGGATAACGGATCCCACCGCAATCAAGGAGGCCTGCGATGGCCAAAGAATGTTGTGAAAGGCGGAAAAGCGAAAACGGATGAGCTGCATACTCAAATTTTTCAGTCGGGCCATCGCCGAAGGATCCCAGCTTTTATACTGCACGGGAAGGCCTGTCAGCTCTTCGACCAAACGAGGGCTAAGCGCATCGCCAAAATTCTTTCCGTCCCAGTAGATCAGGTTAACTGTTTTCATAGCTCGCAAACTGATTGTTGACTTTTATATAGGCTGAAAAATCGCTTTCTAATGTACGGCGAAGGCCTTCCTGCAACGCAAACGGGGGCTGGAATCCGGTCGACAGGGCCTTGGACGAATCATACTGCGTAACGGCGCAAAATTTGCGGACCCGAACGGAACTGATTGCCAATTTGCGGCGCAGGATAAAAGCAAGGGCATCAAAAGCGTAGCCGCCCATAAGACCCAGCGAATAGGGTATGCGTAATGTAGGGATATGCTTACCAAGTACTTTGCCGGTATAATACACCAGATCATTGGTTGTGAGATCGGGCTTATCGCCATAATTGTACAGATTGTACCCGGTGGATTGGTCCGAAATCAGGTAGGCAATAAATGCCACAATATTGCCGATGTAGGACATCGACTTCTGATTGTCTCCTTTTCCGATCATCATAAATTTACCGGAGGCGATCTGCTGCAACAGGTTATAGACATTGCCGCGATTGCCCTCGCCAAAAATGACCGTGGGCCGGACGACCTGGATGTTCCAGTCGGCATGCACTGCGTACCACTTCTCCAACACCTGCTCAGCTTGTAGCTTGCTCTTTCCATAATGGTTGAAGGGCGCTACTGCCGTGGCTTCATCCGGATTTTCCTTACCCAGTCCATACACAGCAACAGAACTCGTAAAAACAATGCGTGTGATTGCATTGGCCTGCATGGCATAAAGTGTATTTTCCATCCCGTTGACGTTCACCTCATAATATTTTGATATCGGGGTAACGTCATCCCGGTGTTCTGCGGCCAGGAGCACCACTTGATGTACCCCCTGAAGTAGCGCACACAGCGCATCCCGATCCTGTACGTTCCCGATACGTGTCAACTGCGGATATTTTTCACTCATTACCTTATCTATAATCACGATTTCGTGATCGGTGGTATGGAGCAAGAGGTCGGTCAGTCTTGTTCCCACAAAACCGGATCCTCCAATTAAAGCTATTTTCATCTGTCGTGTTTACTTGTTATAGATTGATAAATAATTGCAGTCTGGCAATGAGCTGTCTCTTTTCCAGTAAATTGAACAGGTAATGAAAGCCCCCCCAGAAGAGCAGATCGACCAGCACAACCAGGTTGTTGCTGATGTAGCGTACAGCCACAATATTAAATAGGCAAAACAGCAGCGTCATCAGCAGGATAAAGAGCAGGGCACTATGGCGGCTCAATCCCGCCCGCAGCAACTTGTGGTGCAGGTGATTGCGATCGGGTTTAAAGATCGGCTTACCAATACGCCAGCGTACGAACATGACCCGGGCCACATCCAGCACCGGCACAATGAGGGTGGAAAAAGCGACCACAATAGCACCATCGGAAAAGGGTTTGATAAAGTGGTTGTTCATGGAAAAACTGACCACCAGAAAAGCAATGGAAAAACCCAGCGTCATACTTCCCGTATCGCCCATAAAGATGCGCCGACGCCGACGTGTCGTCCCAAAGACATTTAAATAGAAAAATGGAAGCAACACGGCAACCGTGATAAAGGCAAAAATGGCATGCAACCAGGCACCATAATAAGCGAATAAAGCGCCTAAAACAGCCAAACCAATCGTTACCACACCCGAACAGAGACCGTCGATGCCGTCAATCAGATTAATGGCATTGATAATCAGCACAACGACAAATACCGTAAGCGGCATACCCAGCCAGGCCGGAATACCAATAACGAACCCCAGTCCATACAGATCATTGATCCATACACCACTCAATGGCAGCAGGCAGCCTACCATAATCTGGGCGACAAATTTCCATTTGTAACTCACCCCGATCAGGTCGTCGCCAATACCGATCATAAAGAGGATAACCAGACCGCAGACCAACAAGGCCATACTCGGCAGGATAATCCACGAAGCGACCTGCAGATCGATATTGCCAATATTCAGTTTGTATAAACTGACGAAAGTAATGACAAGGATGCAGCATTGAATGGGAGCAAAAGCCACCCCACCCAGTCTCGGGACAATATGCTGGTGAAGCTTCCGGGAATCGACCGGATCAAACAAACGCTTCCGGTAGGAAATCAGTAAGATATAGGGGAGCATCCCCCAGCTCAATAACATCGCGCAAAGAAAAGGCAATAGCACAGTGCCGTACTTCATCAACTCCAAACTGTTCATCGTAATCTAATCTATTTGTTATAAAAATTTCTGCTCAATGCCATGGGTACATTTACTTTTCAAGGAATGGAATAAGCGCATCCAACCCCATCGCTGTTTTCATCTCCTCGTTGGCATCGTTCAATAATACGAGCCTCGGAAACGACGTGAGAAAAAAATAGGGTTCTACCCCGCCCTCCCCTTTCAGGTCGAACCCGTTGATCCACTGCGACGGAATACGCTTTCGGTAGGCACTCCATTGGCTTAAATCTCCGTTAACGCAGATGGCCACCACATTGACCTTGCCCGATGCAACCCATTGTGCCAATGGCACAGATTGCTTCATCGCGGCAATCAGTCCGAAGCTTTCCTCCGATTCGGGGTCATAAAAAACCAATAATTTGTACGTCCCTTTCACCTCTTGTAGCAAATGCCGGGTACCGTCAATGTCTATAAATTCATACGCGGATGCGGATGCCATCAATTTCCCCTGTTGCACATCAGGATAACGGCCATTGCCCTGACAGGCGAACAAGGAAATTGATAGCAAACAAGCGAGATATAAATAGATGGACTTCATTTGAATAGTGATGGCTACTGGTGTAACAGATTATTTGGCAATGGTAATGACTGCACGGCTAAGACGAGGATCATCGTAATACATATTGTCGACACCGCCTTCATAAGCCAGCTCAAGCTGCTGCGGCGATACCTGAAACTCTTTCACCAATACATCATAGATAGCCTGGGCACGCTCACGGCTCAGACGGTCATTGATGGCTTTGGTACCGGTTCCTTTATCGGCATAGCCCGTCACTTTATAGACAATGTCTTTATTGCCGGCCTGGATCACTTTGGCAAAGAAGCCCAAGTTGACACGCGCTTCATTGCTTACGATGCTTTGATTGATCGGAAAGGTCACCAATATAGGAGCTGCCAATATTTTTTCTTCTACACGGATATCAGTAATGGTTTTACCCTGCGATGCAGCCAATTGTCCTTTGAGTGCTTCATTATCTTCGGCAAGCTTCTGTACCTTTTCACGCAGACTATTCAGCAAGGCATCACTGTACGTGATCACCACCGAACTTGGCTTCTCCCAGCCCCGTTTCTTAAATTTGTAGGTCAGCCCCAGTGCAGCACTTAAATTACCATCCTGGCTACGGTTACCCGTTTCACCATCAAAGCGATCGTTTACCATGGCTCCGCGTACATCAAACGTTAGATCTAAAGCATCGCTGAGGCGAAAACTGTTGTAAATACCGATGTTAGCACTGACTTCTTTCTGCGTCGGCGCATCGTTGGTAACCATCCAACCTAAACCCACGTAAGGACTGATGTTATAAAAACGATCTTTTTTATAACCAGAAAAAATGTTGGATAAATTGAACAGTACATCGCCATGGATGTGGAAATAATTAAATTCCTGATTGTAGAGCCAGTAACCATCCCAGGGCTTACCTTCGTACTTCACACCCGTAGAGTGACTTCCATTTTGGGTCAGTCCCTTCACTTTAAAACCCGTTAGGCCGGCGCGCACACCGACTCCGGGGCTAAACCACTTTCCAAGGTTAAATTCGAAGCTTGGGGTAAGGCGTTCGGAAAATTTCATCTGCTTATCATGGTCGCCAAAATAAATCTGGGCACCAGCACCAGCATTGATAAACCAGTTGTTCCAAAAGCGGTTGGTCTCGACTTGATAGCGATCTGTTGATACCGTCATTACAGTATCTGGTTTTACATCGATTTGCTGTGCCAGGGAAACCTTGGCTCCCGCAACAGCTGCAAGGATTAAGAGTGTCTTTTTCAAAATCATCTCGGTCTAAATAGTTGTTTAATATTAGTTGATAATATTGCTTGATTATCTCCAACAAAATTGGATAAAACAAACTTTGGGATAACTATTGGGCTGTATAACCCAGGCTTTCCATTTTCCGAAAAAATAAAAGCAAAACGAATTAAGTGAAAAGAAAGTAAGGCACAGGCAAGGAAGATGTGCGATTTGATGCATTTTCTTGCTCGGGAACAAAAACCCTTTTTTCCTTTAATGGAAAGCAAATTTCGATAAGTGATAAACCACTAAAGCGAACAAATAAACGTAACTTGTTAACATTGTAGCACTTAAGCCACAAAAGGAAAACAATAGCATCTTATCCATACAGTTAGACCACATGCTAGCATTGCTTGAAGGAAAATATTTGTAAAAAAATAACGTATAATTAAGCAATCATGGTTTCCAATGGGCGGTTATGAGGATGATGCTTATGGTGCGGGGCAGGTTAGTCTGTTGTGTTGGACTAATCACCAGTAACGAATACCCCCCTTTGGCAAGATTGGGTTACAAGGAGCTGCGTAAACGTTGGAAATACTCCGACGGCGGGATACCTTTTACCGCTTTAAATACGGAAGAAAACTTGCTGGTACTTGAAAAACCGGCCTTTTCGGCCAACACAGAAAATTTTACAGAGAGCAAATCTGGGTCGCGTTCGACACAGTCTATCAAATATTCGATGCGCGCCTGCTGGATATAATTATTGAAATCCAACCCCACATACCGATTTAAGATATAAGACACATAACGGGGGTTAGTCCCGAGCAAATCTGCTAAATCTTGTAAGCAAACGCCCTTTTTTAAAAAAAAGCGAGCGGCTTGAGCCCTTTCAAACTGCTCAAGCAAACGGTCTTCCGTCATTTTACTCATCAGCACATCTGCTTGTTTTAATCCGTCTTTTTCACATGGAACCGCAGCATTATCGTCCGGGAGATCAGCGATCAGTCTTTCATCCTCCTGGACAATGGAGATATCCCGATGCATTTGCCGCGTACGCCGGTAACGGACGATAAAAAACAGCAATAACATGAAATTAATCATTGATGTCAGGCAGTTAATTAATGTAAACAGGTCGCTATAATCCATTTTTTAAGTGAGTTCTTATCCTCCAATTTTGCTGATGAAGGGGTTTAAAATGTTTGGCTGTAACATCAACAATAGGGCAATCACAATAATACAAACGATACTAATTTGCATTAAAAGACCAAAACAAAGCTCATTTTTTTTGATAAACGACTAGATTGTAGTATTTCAACGACATCCTTGTAGCGATACGGCTACATAAAAAGGCTAATCGTAGTTATTTATTTATCGAAATACGAACTCTTTTTAATTAAAATAAGCTATTACTGCACGGGTAAATAGTTGTGTGAGCCGAGCGGAGATTCAATCGAGAAATGGGTCAACAGGCAAAGACAATACGTCTGAAACATATGTTCACAAAAAGATATTGCCATAAACGATAAATAGCTTCACGAAAACCTGTCAGCAACTTGTGTTTGTAGCTGTCGCGCTACTTCTTGTAGCCGATCAATGATTAAAAAATTTAAAATCGCTGATCTTCAATTATCTCAACGATCATATCTATAGTTTAGCAAATAATAACGGCCATTTTACTACAGAGCGATAAGCTAACGATCATTTTAAATTTTTAATAAATGAAAAGAAAACTAACACGTAAGCCTTACAGTGCGCCTAGCCTGTCTATTCTGGCTATTGGTATGGAGCACAGTTTTGCGGCAACTTCCACAGGGACAATTAACCCCGGCAGCTCGTCTACACCCAACAACCCTAAAGTCGAGGACTGGACCGATATGGGCAATAACAGCAAAGATTTTGATATATAATAGGCTTTGATATATAACATGTGCGATCGCTACAGCGATCGCACATATGCTATCACCAGTCTCGTTAAACAATCACAAGAAATAATATACTTATGTCACTAAAGAACATAATCAAAAAATGTACGCTGATGCTCATGCTTGGCGTAGTAACGGCATTCGCTTCATGCTCTTCAAAAGAAGATCAAATTCCCTCAGATAAAGGCGCATTATTGAATGTGGGCATCGTAGGAATCGAAGACGTTGTCACGAAAGGTGTTGCTAGGGCAGTGTCCAACGCCGATGCCAATAACAACGGAACCACACACGCAAAACCGATCGTCTCGCTGGGTGATGTGGACGCATTGATCGATACACAGGAAGGCAGTATATCCGAAGCAGATCAGAAAACCCGTGTGGTTCAAAAAGCAGAAAATGCGGCAACGAAAGCTTCCTCTACAGGATTAAAAGCAGCATCCTCAACGATGGATACAGGCGTAAAATTTCGCCTCGTTATATACGATAATACGAATACGGTGGTCTATAACCAAGAGGTGACTTCTGGTGTAAATCCACAGATCCAACTGGTGGCCTACAAACCATATACGTGGTATGCCGTCTCCTTGAATGAGAAAACGACCAGTATGCCAAATGTTACGAGCGCCGGAGTTATGGCGCGTTCGAGTCTTGCAAATAAAGATGTGCTGCATGCTTCGGGTAGCTTCAACGCCGTGGATGGAGCCAATTACCTCAACATTGTATTCAAACGTATGACGGCACGTATACAGGCGAGATTAAATGTTCGTGGGCTTTTTGGAACAATTGAAAATAGCACGAGCATGTCTTTGGTAAAAGGAAGCAACAATGCAACCGTCCTGCAAACGGGGGACTTCAATATTTTGACGGGCCAATTTACCAATGTAACGGATGTTAATAGTGTGGTGTTGGCCTCTGCGATGGTAGAAGACAGCAGTAACCCAGCAGGTACGGTTAAAATTGCGAATTTCTTTACGGTCAATACAACTGCTATCCCAGCAAACAGCTTAAAGATTAAATTCAACACCTTAAAAGTAACACTGGATGATGCACGGGTACGTACCTTTAATGCAAATACCTATACCTTTCCTGATGCGTATACGCCAACAATTGGATCCACCTACGCCGTCAATATCAGGCTGATCGAATCGCCTGTCAAAGTGAAAGGCGTCCTATGGGCGAGATCGAATCTGATTTATGATCCATCCCATGCGGACAGCTATCGGTTAAAATCGAATCCCGGTGGATCGACTGCTGCCACGAAAGATACGGAATTTTGGAACTGGAAATCCGCTACCCCGACCGGTGCTTCGGGCAATTCCGATCCTTGTCTTGCGGTCTATCCAGCTGGTACTTGGCGAATGTCAACAAAACAGGACTGGGAATCGATTGGTCAGCCCAACGATAAAAAAGAGATTTTAGGTCTGCTTTGGGGCGCACAATATGCTTACTTATGGGATCGCGACAGCGATAACCCTGCAAATTCCGCTTATGACGACAATAATCTGACGCTTTCCTTTGGAGGTTACCGTACAAAGGCCTCCTCTCTTGGCGGCAGTTCGGTATCGGGAAGTCCCGCCGGAGTGTTATTAGGTGCTTTGGCAGCGGGGGAATGCCATTACTGGACGTCAGATAATTATGACACAAACAACGCGTATGCCGTTAAATCATCGTTTACGCGAGTGGCCTGGCTTTTCTCCTGGGGAAATGTTACTTATCCTCACCTGGATAAAATGGAAGGAAGAAATATTCGTTGTGTGAGACAAATCGTCAATAACTAGCCGGATAAAAATTTAGACAAACTGAATACTGGATAGCGATGCATAAAAAACAAGGACTATCCAGCATTCTTCTATCTGCAGTTGACCGCTGTTCACGTGTAATTGACCTTATTTATGTAAAAGTGAACGCTAATTACGCGCAAGTGACTGCTATCCCTATGCAAGTGACTGCTATTACTATGCAACCGACTGCTAATCATGTGCAATTGGCCGCTACTGAAATGACAGCATGATGCATGTATTATGAATGCAAAGCAAACAAGTTACTATAAACGCCTGCGCATGTTGTTTCATTAAAAGAAATTATAGACCACATTTTTCAGAATAATTAAACGAGAACCATTTAATATCCTACACCCAAAAAAATGAAGAGTAAACGCAAAATAGAAAATTCTGGCACCCCAAAGCTTCTTTTTAAAGACAGGCTTCAGATGGCGGTAGCCGGTATCTTAGAAGGCAGACTATTTATTGAAGAAGCTGTGGAACAATATGAAGTACTCCCGTCCAGTATCATTCAGGAATTAAGAAGGATACAAAAACTCAAAAAAGCATCCTCACTACCAAAAAAGAAAAATAAATAATTTAGTCGTCTAAAAAATCGTCCTTATTTTGGGCTTATACGCCGGGATAAGGTGTTCTTTTTATGGAAAATTTTAATAATCTTTCGTAATTTGCCCTTTACAGGATATGTTGTGCTTCGCGACCAACCTATTCTATTACAACACGTAGAGACGAATTTTATTTATATTGCACTATGCAGATACCAGCTTCAATGACATTATCCCAAACGCGCTACCGCATTGCCGAATTAGTGTTGGAATTTGAACATCCCGTAGATTATCCGCTGGTACACCTCCTCCCTTCTTTTAAGGACTTCCAATGGTTAGAATCCACCGAGAAAACTGACATTAGTGTCGCGATCAGCTTTGCGCAAGCGCCGATACAGGAGGATATGGGACTGCTCCGCACCGATGAGTCTATCGCATGGGGGAACCGATTTCGCTTTTATGAAAGAGAAGATGGCTTTGTCACCACAATCGTAAACGAAAAGGGCGACGGCCTATGGTATCTCCATAGTGAACGCAATTTTGAAAAGTCCACACTGTATATACCGAGTAGTGCTGCAGCAGAACAAGGTTCGGTGATAACCTGGATGGCCATGATGATCTTTGGGCAAGCGAGCCTATTACATGACACCATCATGATCCACGCATCTGTGGTGAACCATCAGGGGAGAGGCGTGGCCTTTCTAGGCAAGAGCGGAACTGGTAAAAGTACGCATAGCCGTCTATGGCTACAACACATTCCAGACAGTGTTTTGCTCAATGATGATAATCCTGCGATCCAAATAAAAACTGAGGGAATTGTGATCTATGGGACTCCATGGAGTGGCAAAACCTCGTGTTATAAGAACGAATGTTTGCCGCTACAGGGTCTGGTACGGTTACAACAGGCACCTGTAAATGCGTTTGAATGGCAAACGGGGCTGAAGGGTTTTATTGCCGTGTTGCCAAGCTGTACATCCATCCGTTGGAACAAAGACCTTTTCGCAAGCATGAACACCATCTTGGAGAAAATCATTGCACAGGTTCCTGTCGGTTATCTGAAATGTTTGCCAAATGCTGCCGCAGCTGAGCTGTGCCATTCGGCTATCTTTCCTAACGACTAATACCCTAAAAAAATCCCCTAAGGTGTTTATACTGCTTAGGGGATTTTTACACTACCTATTTATTGGTTAACGTTTCTTGATCATGCCGCGATCTGGCCGGACGTTGAACTCTCCTCCTTTAAGGGTACGATATCCTTTGCGACTTACAGCGTTAATGGAAGCTTTGGTGGTGATACCTGGCGCAGCATCGTTCAGCGCTGTCGCCAGCATGGTTTCTTTCTTATCTCCCACATCAGCAAATACATAATCTTCTATATTTCTTTTGTCGGGAACAAGTCCATCCCAATAGTCAGAAAAACCAGCTGAATTTTTCAATAGAAAGGAAACTGGCCAGAAAGAAACTTTGTTTTGGACGACCTGTTCAAAGAAACCTACCGGCTTGCCGTAAGTACGTGTACCTGAGGCTATGATCTGCACCTGCAGATAAGGTTTGAGCACGTTAACTAACATTTCTGCAGCAGATGCTGTATTTTCACTCACCAAGAAATAGACTTTATTGAGGCTTAAATTGCTCTTGCCCTCAAACTTGGTATCCTGAAACATATTATTGATACTGGGCGTGGATTTGATGTAATTGTTTACCTCATACGTAAGCATCAATTTGCCCTTGGTAGTGGCGCCACCGATTTTATCAGCAATATAGGCAGAAGCATCGACATAACCCCCGCCATTATATCGGAGATCGACGATCAGGCTTTTAATCTGCTTATCCTGAAACTTGGTAAAGGCGGCATCAATCGCAGACTTGTTCGCTATCCCTTCGCTACTTGATCCCGAAGCGGCTGGGTCCTCGATCTGTTCAAAGGATGACAGGGCAAGATAACCCACATTGTTTCCGGTCGACTCATAGATAGTATCTTTATAAATCGGATTAATGGTATAACCATTCGCATAGCTCATGGGCTTGGAAAAAGTACTTCCATCCTGATGCTTTACCTGAAGAGTGAGCGTAGGGGCATCCAGGGCAGCATTCAATTTGTTCATCATTTTATCCCGTGCACTTGCATCATTGATCGTACAACCGGCATCTGTACATGTTACACCGATAGAATAATCGGCGTCTCCATTGACGGCTGTGATAAAATCCGACCGCTTGAAGCCCGCTTTTTGTGCTGGGGATCCCCCTTCCACAAAATAGATAATCGGAAAGGCTGTCTTTCCGTCATCGGTACCCAATTGAACATATACTCCATAGCCGTCATTGGTATCCATCATGAGCCTTCCGGTAGCTGCAGTTGCCGTGTTATAACCATCGAGTCCCACGATATACGAAAACCGGTCGAACACACCGCCTGAATAGGCTGCATGCGCTGGAGTCAGTCTCTTGAGCGCGGCAAGAACGGCATCGGCAGAACTGTATTGATCGGTAAACTTGGATGGATCGGCTTTATAGTCAGGAATGGATGTCTCCCAAAGGGAATATAATTTATAATACTTGTAAATATCATCCTTAATTAACTGCGCTTCGGTACGCTCGGTAACAACGGGCTCAGGTTCTGGCTCAGGTTTAGGGTTATCCTTTTTACAGGAACCGACAACCAGTCCTGTCAGCGCTATACCAACGAACTTTCCGGCTCGGATTAAAGTCTTTAATTTCATAGTTGAAACATTTGTAAAACAAACATAAAAAATTTAATCCTATCTGCAATAAAAAAAACACGCTAGCCTTGGGGAGTGCCAGCGTGTTTACTACCTATTGAAAAACGTTAGAATAACAATCTGTCATAGGGAAAGGTTTTAAAAAATATTTTTTTTAAAATGATTTGTTAGGGAAAAGAATATTGTTAGTTTTGCACTGTTTATAATTAATCTAAATAAATCATTTGTAAAAAATAAACGGTATCGGATGAAGAATATTAGTATCCATTGTATTTTATTTCTCCTCTTTGTTCAAAGCACAGTGAATGCACAACAGTTCACAGCCTCAATAAAAGGATTTGTAAAAACTCAGACTCAACAGAGCATCGCGGGATCAACCATCCGTGTGGGCAAGATCAATTTATCGACCGATGAGAACGGGTACTTTGAACTGAAAAATATCACAGAAAGAAGCATCACAATGAATGCTTCGGCTGTAGGCTTTCAAAAGCTGGCTAAAACTATTGTTCTTAAACCGGGCGAAAACAGCATAAATATGGAGTTGATAGCTGACCAGAAAGAGATTGAACAGGTCGAAGTCTTTGGTCGCACCAAAGTCCAAGAAGTCAATCGACAGGCTTTTAATGTAACTGCTGTAGACGCTACAAAACTGTACAATACGACGATGGATATTTCAAGTGCCTTGGACCGTGTGGCTGGTGTACGCGTTAGAGAATCCGGTGGTGTAGGATCTAATTTCAATTTGATGTTGAACGGTTTTAATGGAGATCAGATCCGTTATTTTATTGACGGTATCCCCATGGAAAACTTCGGATCAGCATTCCAAATCAACAATATCCCCATCAATATCGCCGAAAGGATAGAAATTTATAAAGGTGTAGTGCCTGTATGGCTCGGTTCGGATGCCTTAGGCGGAGCGGTTAATATTGTAACAGGTGATCGGATGACCAGTTATGTAGATGCCAGCTACTCTTTTGGATCCTTTAACACACACCGTACCGTAATTAATGCAGCACACACGACAAAGAGTGGGCTATTTTTCCAATTAAACGCATTCCAAAATTATTCCGATAATAATTACAAAGTCACTGTTGAGGCCGCTGACATCAACACGGGCGCTTATGCAGAAAGCGCTACCCTCAAGCGCTTCCATGACACCTACCATAACGAATCAATTATTGCAAATATCGGTGTGGTCAACAAACCCTATGCGGATAAATTACTCTTTGGAATTGTATTAGGCAAAAGTTACAAAGAGATCCAGACAGGAGCAAGAATGCAAACGGTATTTGGTGGAAGGCATAATCGAGGAACAACCGTTATGCCTACGTTAAAATACAAAAAAAATGATTTGTTCGTAAAAGGTTTAAACCTTATTGTAAATGCAAATATCAACCTTGGAACTGAACAGAATATAGATACGGTACATGCAAGATTCGACTGGTATGGCAATAAAAAACAATTGGACGGTCCTGGGGGTGAGAGTTCTTATTCGCTCTACAAGTTTAAAAACAATGCGGGAATAGTCAATGCAAACTTAACCTATAAAATATCGGATAGACAAAGCATATTCTTAAACGACATTTTTAACACCTTTAAACGTCAAGGCAGCGATGAAGTAAATCCTCAAAATGCCAATTACGAAAAATCGAAATTAAGTCAAAAGAATGTACTGGCACTAGGTTATCAATATGATGTAAAAGACCGTTATAGTATCAATGCTTTTTTGAAACACTACAATCAACACAACGTCAGTGGCGCAAGTGAGATGAAGAAAGATTTGTCTAAAATAGGCTATGGAATGGCCTTATCTTACTTTATAAATCCTGCGCTGCAATTAAAAGGATCTTATGAATTGACGACAAAAATGCCAACTCCTGAAGAACTTTTCGGCGATGTAATCAATTATGAAGGAAATTATAATCTGAAACCTGAGAAAAGTAACAATTATAATTTGGGCATACTGTATAGCTTTCATCTTGATATAGACCATCGCTTCGCGCTAATGGCTAATGGGTTTATCAGAAACGCAGATGACTTCATCTACCAACGTCTCAACAATAACCAAACACTTTATATTTCCGATAATCGGGACGGAGTACAATCTGCCGGAGGAGATTTGGATCTCCGCTATTCTTTTAAAAGATGGTTTAATGCTGGGTTAAACGTAACGTACCAAAAAGTTAAAAACCTACAGAAGGTAGAACCTGGATATACAGGAATAAGTCCCCTTTATAAATTTGAAATGCCGAATATCCCAAATACGTTTGGAAATGTGGATGCCTCCGTGACGTTACATGATTTTGGAGGGAAGGCAAATCAACTAAGTTTTGGTGCCAGTATGTTATTTGTCAGACAATTTTGGATGTACTGGCCAGGATTGGGCCTAACCGATAAAGAAGCAAAAAAACTACAAATTCCTGAACAAATTAGTTTCGACGCCAATATAGTTTACGCTATTCACAATGGCCGATATAATATTGCTATAGAGGGTAAAAACCTGACAGACAAACGACTAGTCGATAATTTTAGTTTACAAAAACCAAGTCGTGGCTTCTACATTAATTTACGTTACTTCCTTAATAAATAATTACATACAATTTTTTAAATATGAAATCTAGATCACTTTTATCCGTCTTGACAATAGCGATTATGTTTGCTGCATGCTCTAAAAGCGAAAATATAGTCAAAGAAGATCCCAAACCAACTCCTACAGATAGTACAGTTACCGCCACAGGCAAGTATATACTGACTGTAACGCCTATTGCGAGCACCGGAGTAGCAGATTACATCGTCACATCTAGTAGTTTAGATGAAGGTAAAGTTTCCATTATTGGCAATGGACTTGAACAGGATGGAACCTATCGCTATTATCTAACCACAAACAATAAGTTCTTTAGCTTCTTGTATGGACAGGGCAACCCGGGCGCTGTCACAGCGTATAATTTAATAGATGGTAAGCTAAAGAAGCTAACAAACTTTCAAACAGAAACGGTACAGGCGTTTGCCCCTGTGAATGACGATGTACTTTTAATGAAAATATCGCGTAACATAGCCTCTCCAACTTCTTACTGGTATAGAGTAAATACGAATAGTTTGACAATTACAGGTGAAGGATCGCTCAATACAAAAGAGGTGCTGAATAATGGAGAGTTAGCCTTTTTTAGCTGGATGACACAAGTGGGCAACAAGGTATACGCACCTATATTCAGCATAAAAGGAGCCGCTCCATCTGCATTTGCGACAAACTATCCTAACGCTTCATGGATTGCCGTATTCTCCTACCCTGAAATGAAAATCGAAAAAATCATTAAAGATGACAGAACAAGTTATATCGGTCAATATTTTACTAATGGTCTTGGCGTAGTGGCTAATGGTGATGTATATGCTTTCTCTCCAGCTAATGCATCAGATGGGACGAAGATAACCTCAACTAATCCATCTGCGATATTACGAATACCCTCAGGTACCACCGAATTTGACAAAAACTATTTCTTTAACGTGGCTGAAATTTCTGGCGGTTACAACATTGAAAACTGGACCTATGTTGGTGGAAACAATTTCATCGTAAGTTCAAAGAAAAAACAATCTGATGGTACTTACAGTGCGGCGACGACGATTGCAGCTGTAAATGTTGTAGACAAAACATTTAAAATTGTATCGGGTTTACCAAAAGTAGACGAAGTAAAATCATTTACGCAAAGAAACAACTATAGCAAGAAGGATGGAAAAACAGGCTACATTGGTGTAAACCTAACCTCTGGCGAAAGCTATGTGTATAAGATTGACGCTGCAACTGCAACTGCGACAAAAGGCTTGAAAGTGGAAGGTGGTGCAATTACCGCAATCGAACATTTAGATTAGTCTTTTAGATTCTTAAAACTGCATACCCAATATGCCCATACATAGCATATTGGGTATGTGTATAAATTAATGGTAACCAATGTATACGCTTTTACTCCTATTTATTTTCACCGGTAGCTTTTTTTGGTACTGTTCCTCGGCAAAGGTCCATATCAAACCAGGTTCATCTTTCATGATCGCTCTTAGACAAAATAAGAGCCGTGCGAGGTTACTGGCCATGGCTGTGCTCAGTCTTTCATGGATATGGACCATGTACTTGCAGGGTGTTCTTTCGGGAACATTGGCTTTTGGAACCTATACCATGGGATTCTTTAGCTTGATTGTGCTTTTGTGGCCCTATCGGTATTTCCAATGGAAACAACTGACCGTTATCCTGCTTCTTTCTCTGTTTTTTGAACTTTTTGTGTTTTAAGACATGCCTGCCAATAAAAAATATCTAAGCTCTCCTTTTCAACGTTTCCTCAAATTGACCGCTGGTTTCTTTGGAGGTTATTTTGTGATGCTATACTTCCACCTTTGCTTAACAAAAATATGCGATAAAACAGACATTTTAATTACGGCTTACGTCACAGGTTTTATCGCCTGGGCAATATTATTGCTCGTGGCCTTTCTTGCTAAAAGTGGTTGGCTAATATGGGGCATATACCTGTTTCTGATCGCTGTATTCTATGGCATCTTTATGTACCTATAATACCCTTATCATGAATTTAAGACGTTACAATATCTACTTCAATACGCATACCATCTCTGGGATAATCATTTGTGCTATTTTGTATGTGATTTTTTTTGCGGGATCTTTTTCATTTTTTAAAAATGAAATCAATGCCTGGCAAAAAAATGAGTCCGACAAAGGGGAAACGTACCAAAATATTGTTTTTGACCATCTTCTAGACTCCATTGGGCAGATCAAAGAACTGAAAGGAAGAGATATTACCTTTTACATGCAACACAATGGTCATTCCAGTTATGTCAATATCGGCGAATCACAGGATACACTAGTTGCAAATAAAGCGAAAGCGGTGGCAGAACAAAAGCAGTTGGCCGAAAAGAAACGACTCGCGACGGAAAATAAAGGTGCAGCGGTAAAAGATGCAAAGGCTAAAGACGAAAAAAAGAAAAGACGTGGCCGCGGCCGACGTGGAAATGACGATTCCATGTATTTTTCCTATGACTTGGCTACTAAAAAACCGTCAGATTATAGCGATGGCTATACCATGGGTGAATTTTTGTATCGCCTTCACTTCTTAGCGCCGCTCAACCAAATTGGGATCAATATTGGCAGACCCTTTGGCTACACCCTTGCCGGGCTGGTATCTTTTATCTTTCTCTTTGCGCTGATCTCTGGTCTGATGCTCCATTGGGATAAAATCAAATCCAACTTCTTTGTCTTCAGACCCGGAAACAAATGGAAAACGGTATGGACAGACATGCATACTGCCCTGGGTGTCATCGGCTTTCCCTACCAATTTATGTATGCCCTGACGGGGATTGTACTGATCGTAAACTCGGTCTTGATTATTCCGTTTAGCAAATACCTCTATGATGGTAAAGAGGATGAGGTCTATGCTGCGCTCGGTTACAACGACAACACAAAATATACTTATTTGTACGAGCCGCTCACCGCACCCTTCAAAATGGGTGATTTTCTGGATAAGCTGGAGAGTAAATGGCCAAACAGCCACATGAACCGCATCTTTATCAAAAATTATGGTGATAAAAGCATGCATGTCGTAGCGCTATATGATGCCGATATTGACAAGAACTTTGCGGGTTCGGGAAGACTCATCTACCGCGTGGCCGATGAGAAAATACTTTTTGAAAAATCTGCAACAGCAAACGGCTCCTACCTAGATTATATGAAGGGTTTCATCTACCGCTTGCACTTGGCAGATTTTGGCGGCTATCCTGTCAAAATTATTTATTTTGTTTTGGGTATCATGGGCTGCTTTGTTATCATATCGGGTATTCTGATCTGGCTGGTCGCACGTGATAAAAATAATATCCCCAAGCGCAAACGCATCTTTAATTTTTGGGCGGCGAATGTATTTATGGCGAGCTGCCTGACGATGTTTCCAATCACAGCAATGAGCTTTATTGCAGTTAAGCTGGCGACGAAAGTAGATCAGTCGTTTATATTCCATGTTTACTTCTATAGTTGGCTGGCGTTGGCTGTTTTTTATGTCATCCGACGTAACATCGCCAAAACAAACTTAGAAACACTCCTGCTCGGCTCGATATTGTCTCTTGCAATCCCAATTGTGAATGGCATAAAAACGGGGAACTGGATCTGGGAAACCTATCGCTCAGGAGCAAACGATATTTTACTGGTGGATCTTCTCTGGTTGTCTTTGGGCATCATCGGCCTACTCATCTTTAAAAAGATGTTACAGAACCAAAAAAAGGAAAATGCGAATGGTAAAACGGACTCATCCGATGACAACGCTGCTGGCCGTACGACGGGTACAGCCAGTCCCTTGCCGCTTAAGAGCGCCTTTGCCCTAAAAAACAAACCTGCTACAAAATACTAAAATCTCAATGTTCATCGTTGCAAAGGCGAGCTTTATCCCTCGCCTTTGCTATAGTGTTGACGCTGATTCTCTCCTACCGCCCGACAATTCTATTTATGAAATTTTGCACAGTGAGGCCTGTGTATTTAAATCTGGGCCCGGATCAATAGTTGTATTTCTCCTTCCACTTGTCCCGTAAACTTTGCCTTAGTTTCTCCTCCTGTGGGTTTTTACCAGGCTCATATAATTTGACACCGCTGATTTCTTTCGGAAGAAATTCCTGGACAACAAAGTTTCCTGGATAGGCATGCGAATACTTGTATTCGGCACCATAATTTAAGTTCTTCATCAACTTTGTTGGGGCATTACGGATAGCCAAGGGTACGGATAGGTCGCCGGTTTGTTTCACCAAGGCCTGTGCCTTATTAATGGCCTCATAAGAAGCATTACTTTTGACCGAGGTAGCCAGGTAGATCACGGTCTGCGAAAGAATAATACGCGATTCGGGCCATCCAATGACATTGACCGCCTGAAAACAGTTGTTGGCCAACAATAAGGCATTCGGATTGGCATTGCCAATATCCTCCGAAGCCAAAATCAACAATCGCCGTGCAATAAAGGATGGATCCTCGCCGCCTTCGATCATCCGCGCGAGCCAATATACCGCTGCGTTTGGATCTGAACCGCGGATGGATTTGATAAAGGCGGATATAATATCGTAATGCTGCTCTCCTGCTTTGTCATAAATCGCCATATTCTGCTGTACCTGTTTCAGTACAAAGGCATTTGTGATCGGCTCTTTATGCAACACCGCAGCATTCACAACCAATTCAAGGACATTCAATAATTTACGGGCATCACCACCGGATAGCCGCAATAAGGCCTCATACTCCTCAACAACGATCGCCTGTTTCTGCAGATATTCATCTTCATGCAATGCTTTTTCGATCAGTCCAATAAGATCCTGCTCGGAAAGATGCTCCAATACATACACTTGACAACGCGAAAGCAAGGCTGAAATAACTTCGAACGATGGATTTTCTGTAGTGGCCCCAATAAGTGTTACCAGCCCGCGCTCAACTGCTCCTAACAGCGAATCCTGCTGGGATTTGGAAAAGCGATGAATCTCATCGATAAATAAAATAGGCTGATCTTGGTTGAAGTTCATCAGCCTTTCGGCTTTTTCGATCACCTCACGAATATCTTTCACCCCCGCTTGAATCGCACTTAATGAAAAGAACGGTCGGTCCAGTTCTTTGGCGATCAGCAGGGCCAAACTCGTTTTACCCACTCCCGGTGGCCCCCAAAGAATCATGGAAGGAATATTCTTTTGCTGGATTGCATGATAGAGCACTGCGTCAGGGCCGACAATATGCTGTTGCCCCACATAAGCGCTCAATTGCCGCGGTCTAAGTCGTTCTGCTAATGGAATTCGTGTCGCCATAGTACAAAGTTAAAAATTAAAATAGCACAAGGACTAAATATTTTAGTTTAACGCTTTAACATTTTTTCACACAATTTTTCGTCATATTTGCTCTACGCTATATGTAAATTGCTTTTGGCAGTACATGAGAGGGATTAAAAGTTGATCAGAAACAGCTGTGGATTGCTCGAATAACTACTATAGTAAGCATTAATTGTGACGTAATCATCAATGAGAATGACAAAATACTGTTTTTTTATCTTGACCACCTTGACCATATTCGTGAATATACCGCGTCGGGTTGTGGCACAAAATGCAGAAAAAGATTATACGGGCGCGATTAAAAAATACGATGCTTTGTTTAAGGGCATCGGCCCCGAGGTATATTTCTTACCCCCGCCTAAAACAGCCAATGAAATACTGGAAGATCATTATGCTGAAAAGAAGTCTTTCAGCAAAGAAATTGCGAGACAACTCCTACTCCAGCGCTTGCTACTGCAGCTGCGAAGCACCAATAACCTTGGACATTTTCACTATTTAATGAATCCGATGCCAGCGACAGCCAACGCCTGGAACGATGCAGTTGAAGGGCAAAAAAAAGCAGAAAATTGGACTGCAGGCTATGCTTTATCAAATGAAGCCGCCTTATTTTCCATTAAAAATAACGACAGCAGCAATGCGTCAGCATTTCTATATCAGGCACTTTCTTTGGCTAACCGTACCGACAATAGGGACGATATTGCAACCATTAATTTGAATATCAGCAATTTCCAGCTGTACAGTGGGGACTTTCAGCGTGCCGAAGAAAGTGCTCAAAACTATCATGCCTATGCGACGAAGAGCAAAAGTTATGCGGAGCAGGCAAACGCCTGGCTTTTAATTGCCATGGCTCGAGCGGGCCAGGGAAAGTATAAAACGGCCGAAAATAATATCATACGCAGTGCGATACCGCTATTCAATAAAGCCAAAGCATATGAAGGAAAGATCTTTGCCTGGGAAATGCTTGCAGAAATCTATTTTGATCAGCATAAATATACCGAAGCCCAATGGTTTTTGCTGCAGGCCCGCGACCTGGCCAATGCCAAAAAACTAAGTAGCGAACTCGCGGAAATTGAATACTTGCTGGCCTCCTCCAAACAAAAGGATGGTAACTATAAGGTGGCACTCAAAGAGTTTGTGCAGGCAGCAGAGTTGGCCGCAGACGAAAATAATAAGCAACTATCGTTGGCGATACTGGACAAACTCGGCGAAGTATATCTTGTTTTAAAGGACTATCCATCGGCTGATCAGACCTACAAAGCCTATACACAGTTAAAAAATGAACTGTATAAATAAAACAATCTACCCCTTCTGCTGGTCTACTGCAAGAGCAGTTTACGGAGCGACATTAAGCTTTTTGTAAATATTGAAGGATAAATCAAATAAATTTTTAGATTCTGCGATAATGTGCTATGAATTTCACTAAATTTAGCACGCTTATCAAAAAGAGCTGAATATTTTTTAAAAAGAATGATTAATAAAACCGTCGAAAATATGTTTAGGAAACTCATATTTGCACTTTTTGTTGTATCCATTGTTTCTTGTGGTTCAAAACCACGAGTCGCACTTCCTGATGACGGAGGGCTTAAACCAAGCACACAGCATCAGATCATCGCCAAGGAAGTCTCTGGATTATTGGAAAATGCAAGCTACAAAAAGGTCAAAATGAACGATTCAATATCGGGCATTATATACGATAATCTGATCAAAAGTTTGGATCAAGGGAAAAATTACCTGCTTCAATCGGATATTGATGAATTTCAGTCCTATAAAAACAATCTTGCCCAGGACATTAAAAATGGGGATCTATCAGCTGCGTTCCATATTTTCAATGTCTATTCGAAGAGATACCTGGAAAGAATGCAATATTCGCTTTCAGAAATCGACAAAAAACAGGATTATACGAAAGACGAGTATTACCAACCTAACCGTGAAAAATTAGGATGGTTCAAAACGGCAGATGAGGCCAATGACCAATGGCGTAAACGTGTGAAATACGACTTGCTCAACTTGGAAACTGCCAGTGGCAAATCTACCGACAGTGCAAAAACCAAACAGGTAGAGACATTAAAAAAACGCTATGTCAATTTGATCTCACAGGCCAAAAAAAGCAACGCAAACGATGCTTTTCAGATCGTGATGCAAGCGTTGACAGATGCTGTAGACCCGCATACTTCTTATTTTAATCCATCTTTTGCCCAGGCATTTAATGAAGGAATGGCCAATACTTTTGAAGGGATTGGTGCAAGATTATCCATCGATAACGAAGCCGTAAGCATCTTTGAAATTATCCCCGGTGGACCTATTTTCAAAGACAAGAGCATTCACGTCAATGATAAAATCATCGCTGTAGCGCAGGGAAAAGATGGTGAATTTGAAGATATCATTGGTTGGAGACTTGATGCGGCTGTAGCAAAAATCAAAGGTCCAAAAGGAACAATCGTTCGTCTGAAAATTATTCCTGCCGGCCAGCCAATGAACTCTCATCCACGTATTGTATCCCTGGTACGGGAGAAAATCGTCGTTGAAGAAGAGTCTGCGAAAAAAGAGATCATGAACGTCAAAGGAGCGGACGGAAAAATGTATAAAGTGGGTATCATCAACATTCCTAAATTCTACATGGATTTTGAGGCTTACAGAAGACGCGATCCGAATTATAAGAGCACCACGCGAGATGTGAGGATGATATTAGACACGCTGAAACAACAAAAAGTGGATGCAGTGGTCATCGACCTAAGATTTAATGGTGGTGGTTCTTTACCTGAAGCAATTGATTTGACCGGTTTATTTATCGATAAAGGTCCTGTTGTACAGGTGAGAGATACAAAAAACAACATTGATGTTGAAGAAGATAAAAATGCAGGTGTGTCCTGGGATGGTCCACTTGGCATCATGATCAACCGCTTCTCGGCTTCGGCTTCTGAAATCTTTGCTGGTGCTATCCAAGATTATGGAAGAGGGATTATCTTAGGATCTCAAAGTTACGGCAAGGGAACGGTGCAATCGGCAATAGACATGTCGCGTGTCATCAGCCCAACCAGCCGATTGCTGTTAAAGGCATCGGGTGAAAAAGATCCAGACACCCCAGAAGGCGCTCCTCAGTATGGACAGATCAATATTACATTGGGTAAATTTTATCGGGTTAACGGAAGTAGTACACAACATAAAGGTGTGACACCAGATATCGTATTCCCTTCTCAGTTTTCTGCAGAGAAATTTGGTGAAAGCTCAGAAAAATCAGCGCTCCCTTGGGATCAAATCCAGTCGAGCAACTTCAAAAAAGTAGCTGATCTGAGTGTTATTGATAAAAAATTAGAAGCGATGCATGAGGCACGCATCAAAAACTCATTGGAATATAAATATCTGAAAGAGGACATCGAAGAAGCTCAAAAGGATGAGGATGTTAAAATTCCATTGGAATTCAACAAATTCAAGAAAGATAAAGATGACAACCTCAAGAAAAATAGAGACCGCATCAACGCTTTATTGAAATTACAGGGGAAACCAGCTTGGGAAGAAGGCAAGTCACAGCCCAAAATCGACCTGGATTTCGTGAAAGACGAAAGTGCAAAAGTGATGACCGATTATATCATCAACTTTGGCACAAAAAAACCGATGTAATTTCACCAAAAACTAAAACTGTAACGTAAATAGCAAGGCAACCCTGATTGGGGTTGCCTTTTTTTATGATACTCATCACTTTGGAGGGGTCTTAACATTAAATTCACGTTTTATTTGTAACTTATCGCTAGATTGATTGTTTTGGTAATATAACGCCGCTATATGAGACCCTATGATCCACTTAAGCGAAGGATCGGGATGGCATAGCAGCAGATTATCAAGTTAAACGTATAAAAAAGAATATCATGAGACATATCCTCCTGTTAACTGACTTTTCAGAAAATGCTCTTCTAGCAGCAAAACAAGTTGCACTATGTACAGAAGCCTGGAAAACCCAAAAGGTGATTGTATATCACACGTACAATAGTGTTACCGTAGTCGATAATGAACCTATTGTTGTTGTCAATGAAGAAGTAAAAGAGGCCAGAGAGAAGGAACTCGCTGACTGGTTCGACCAAATTAGACTATTGTTCCCACCACAAGTAGCATTATCCTATCAAATGGAAGACGTGGATTTACCGTTGGGCGTTCAAGAAATATGTCGTTCCCAAGCTATTGATCTTGTCGCATTGGGTATTACAGGTCAAACAGGCTTTGCTAAAATCCTGGTAGGAAGCAATGCCATTACGTTAATGGATATATGCCCTAAGCCGATGCTTATCGTGTCGCATAAGGTAGATCCGGCAGTCCCCAAAAATGTACTGGCAACTACGGATCTGAAAGAGGTGGATCGCAAACTGGATTTATTTAATTTGGACCAAGTTTTGGAAACCTTCCAAGCAAAATTATATGTCCTGAATGTCGCGAAAAAAGAGGCGTCTGCTGCAGACCTGGCACAGGAACTAAAACACCTCCATGAACGCCTGGACAAATACCATCCTATTTATGACTACATTAGTCACGATGATGTTGCTGTCGGTATTGAAGAATATGCAAAAGAGAAACATATAGACCTCATACTTTCATTCCATAAAAAGCAGGGACTGTTATCTAGCCTATTCAAAAGCAGCATATCAAAAAAGATCGCCTGGAATGGCGCCGCCAACTTATTGGTTATTCCCATGGATAGATCATAAATACAGTATATTTTCGCAAAGCCATCGCAATGAAAGTGAAGGGGAAAAACCGTTTACTTTTTATCAACGGAGTGTTTACCGGGACCGATAAGAATGAGTCCTAAAAACACAAAACAGAGCTCAATCGCATGGGATGCACCAGAGATACCATCTCCTTTGGAAAGATGCATTAATCCGGCGATAACCATTGTGAAAGCAAGCAATAGTGCTGCTGGTCTGAAAAAAAGACCAAGCAATAAAAATAGTCCGCCCACAGTTTCGGTAGCAGCAGCCATAAAACCCCAAAAAGTAGGCATAAAATGGACACCAATAGTACCCATTGACTTGCCCACGCCTGCCCAAAGTTCAGGACCGCCCTGTAACTTGGGCAAACCGTGTATAATCATCATCACGCCCAATCCAATGCGCAAGACCAAAAGTCCTGTATCTCTATACTTACCCAATGAATTCCAAATTGCCATATAAAACGGTTAAATTATTAATAAATGAATTACCACTCGGCCTAAATTAATGAAATTATTTAAATTGAAAGCCCTGTAGCTTCTATTCTAGGAATAAATTTATTGCATTTTTAATACTTTATGCGTAATTTAATAGCTATAGAACCAATGATAATTCTGTGAGCTGCAACAGAAAATACCATTTAAGTCGGTATAGCTTAGCGACGGATTATAGCATAAACAAATAACTAATAAGGATGAAAAACCTACTCTTGTTAACAGACTTTTCGGACAATGCCTACGCCGCTGCTCGATACGCCGCGCAATTAGCTCCGCTATGGGGTATTGAAAAGGTTGTCTTGTACCATACGTACGAAGTAATCCCTACCGTAGGTACCGAGCCTGTTGTCATCAGCAATTCAGAAATTCTAGAAGAGAAACAAAAAGACCTCAATACCTGGCAACAGGAACTGATGTTGCTTTTTCCGGAAGGGATTGCGTGGAAATCTGTGCTCGAAGAATATGAACTAAGCTACGGCGTAAATCGTACTTGTGCAGAGGAGGATATTGACCTCGTCATCGTCGGCACCGCAGGTAAAAGTGGCCTAAAGAAACTGCTACTCGGAAGCAATACACTCAAACTGATCGAAAATTGTCACACACCTTTACTGGTGGTTCCTGCACGGGCTGAGCTTAGGGTACCCAAAAAGATTTTGATCGCCTCAAATCTTAAGGAAGTAAACATAAAATTAAACCGCCTTCTGGTCAATGCATCTGAAGTATTGCGTAAAAGTGAGGTGTTTGTGGTACATGTCACCAAAGAAGATCCTGCAAATAAAGCTGTAAACGCTGAAATAACCATCATGAAAGATCTGCTAGCTCCCTACAATCCCTTGTATAGTTATATCCTTCATACAGACATTGCCCTAGGGATTAACCAATACATCAACGAAAATAATATCGATATGATGGTTACTTTCCACCGCGACAAGGGCTTATTAAGCCGAATTTTCAACACCAGTTTAGCCCAGAAGATGGCTTGGAAGAGTCAGGCGGCAATGATGGTAATTCCGGTACATTCGGGATAATCAGAATAGGTGTTGCAGCTAAATACTGTTCAGCTATACCTACAAGTAAGTTAGCTGAACAGCATTAGCCGTGGTTTTCAATTCCACCTTTCGGCCAAATACGAGGGCATGATTGTCATCGATATGACCTGCCGGATAGGCAAACGCTACCGGAAAATCGTATTCTTTAACTTTATCCCACACAATTTCTTCCACACTTTGCCCAAAAGCAGGGTCGTTGTCCTTCATGGAAGAGAAACCGCCGACAATAAGACCGCTCAATTTTTTTAGTTTTCCCGCGCGCTTCAATGCCCACAGCATGCGATCGACGGAATAGTAAGCTTCACCAACATCTTCAATAAATAGAATCTTATTTTTGTAATTGACATCCGAATCAGAAGCAAGCACAGATAGTAAGATGGCTAAATTTCCGCCGACCAATTTTCCTCGGCCCTCACCTGCACGATTGGGATAGACGCTCTGCTCATAACTATAATCCATATTATAGCCAAATAAAGCGTTTTTTAGCGTTTCCAAAGAGGCTTCTGTTCCCGTCTCAAAAGACTTGGGCATCTGCCCATGTATTGTGGCTACTTTAAAGTTCCGTTGAATATGACTATGCAATACGGTAATATCGCTAAAGCCTACCAGCCACTTGGGCTGCTTTTCGAAGTTTGAGAAATCGATTTCATCGACAATCCGAACACAACCGTAGCCGCCCCGTGCGGCGAATACCGCCTTAATCGATGGATCGTCCAGTGCCCACTGCAAATCAGCTGCACGTAAACTGTCTTGTCCGGCAAACTGGTGGTACGATGTGCTGACAGTCTCTCCGACCACAACCTCCAATCCCCAGCCCTCCAATGTTTTTATGCCTACATCAATAGATCCACGGATAAAACTCGCAGGACAGACGATCGCAACTTTATCGCCTACTTTCAGAAAATCAGGTATTTTGGACATCTTTTTATTGCTAATGATCAAACAACCGGAAGCACAAAGGCTATTCTCCTATGAAAAATTTATGGGAAAACAATGTGCTTATCCCTACAAATAAACGTAAATTTATCTGAGTTTTCTACCGCTATTTGGAATAATATTTTTGCGATTGTTTGATATGATACGCATTTATATTGCATATAAACAGCAATTTATCTAAGTTTGCCAAAGAAAACAAGTACACACTTTAATATCTTTCAAGCATTGAGTATTCTAGATAAAAAACGTTATACCATCACATCGGCATTACCGTATGCCAATGGTCCTTTACATATTGGACACCTTGCCGGGGCTTATATCCCCGGGGATATCTTTGTGCGCTATCTGCGTCTGAATCAAAAAGATGTAGTTTATGTATGTGGTTCAGATGAGCATGGTGCGGCGATTACCATCCGTGCAAAAAAAGAGGGCATTACCCCACAGCAAATTATTGATAAATACAATCAACAAATCAAAGAAAGTTTTGAAGAGTTTGGCATTTCCTTCGATATATACCACCGCACATCGGAGCCCATACATCACCAGTTATCGCAGGATTTCTTCTTGAACCTTTACAACAAAGGTGAATTTGTCGAGAAATTTTCCGAACAGTACTACGATGAGGAGTACCACCAGTTTTTGGCCGACCGCTATATTACAGGTACTTGCCCAAATTGTAAGTCCGAAGGTGCCTATGGCGACCAATGCGAAAAATGTGGAACATCCCTGAGCCCGACAGATCTGATCAATCCGATTTCGACATTGAGCGGAAAGACTCCGGTATTGAAAGAAACAAAGCACTGGTACCTCCCTTTGGATAAATACCAGCCATGGCTGGAAAAATGGCTGATCGAAGGAAAGAAAAATATCCTTAAATCCAACGTGTTTGGGCAATGCCAGTCTTGGCTTAAATCGGGTTTACAACCGCGTTCAATGACCCGTGATCTGGACTGGGGTGTCGATGTGCCGCTGGAAGAAGCACAGGGTAAAAAACTTTATGTCTGGTTGGATGCGCCTATCGGTTACATCTCAGCAACGAAACAGTGGGCATTAGACCATGGCAAAAACTGGGAGGACTATTGGAAAACGCATGAAAACCCTGCCGATGATTCTACATTGATCCATTTTATCGGAAAAGATAATATTGTCTTCCACTGCATTATCTTCCCTGCTATTCTTCATGCTCACGGCGATTACATTTTGCCTGAGAATATTCCGGCCAACGAATTCCTGAACCTCGAGGGCGATAAGCTGTCTACGTCTCGAAACCACGCGGTTTGGCTCCATGAATATCTACAGGAATTCCCGGACAAACAGGATGAATTGCGTTATGTATTAACGTCTATATTACCGGAAACATCAGATGCTGAGTTTACCTGGAAGGATTTTCAGGCCCGCATAAACAATGAGCTGGTAGCTATCTTGGGTAACTTTGTAAACCGTGTCATGGTTCTTTCCCACAAATATTTTGATGGTAAGGTATTGAAGGGAGCTGCATTGTCTACGGTAGACCAAGCCGTATTGGATGAATTAAAATCATATCCGGTTTCTATTAAATCTTCTTTGGAACAATTCCGTTTCCGCGAAGCTTTGGCAGAATTCATGAATGTTGCCCGCCTTGGTAATAAATATCTTGCGGATGAGGAACCATGGAAAATCATCAAAACGGATGAAGAACGGGTTAAAACAATATTAAACGTCGCAGCACAGATCGTGGCGAACCTTGCTGTCCTTGCGCAGCCGTTTTTGCCTAAAACAGCAACCAAATTATTTGAAATGCTCAATTTTCCTCAAGGAAACTGGAATGACGCGGGTTCAGATGCGTTGATTGATGTGGGGCATCAATTGGGTGAAGTACAATTGCTATTTGAAAAGATAACAGACGAACAGGTCGACTTCCAGCTCGATAAACTTACAGCAGCAAAAGCAAAAAACCTAGCCGACAACGCCAAGGTTGCTCCTGCAAAAGAGAATATCAGCTTCGACGATTTTGTTAAAATGGATATCCGTGTCGGAACCATTACAGCAGCTGAAAAAGTTGCCAAAACAAAGAAATTATTGAAGTTGACCATCGATACGGGTATTGATACACGGACGGTGGTTTCGGGTATCGCAGAATTCTTTAGCCCTGCAGAAATTGTAGGCCGTCAGGTGTCCATATTGGTCAACCTTGAACCCCGTGAAATAAAAGGAATTATGTCGCAGGGAATGATCCTTATGGCAGAAGATGCCGATGGTAGACTGGATTTCGTCAAACCAGATACAACAATTAAAGTAGGAAGTACGGTACGTTAATAGCAAACGTCATACATGTATAATAAAAGCCTGTTCGTTTGGACAGGCTTTTTTATAGGCTATTTTTGATAGGAACTTCGAGGCCACCACTTTCCGGTAGTAGCCTATCTTATATCCCTTCGCATAGTTCGGCAATTAAAAGAATATGCTCTGCATACGCTTCTTAAAGTCTTTCTCGTCCATGTAATCGTAAACGGTATCTTTCAGCTTTTTCAGGACCTCTGCTCGAGATTCGGCCACCACTTTTTTCTTTTTGGTGAGCACATTGGAAACCGGAGCATTCGTGATCTCCACCTTGGTTGCAAACATATTGACGTTCATACTTGGAATGGACACCCCCATGATTAGCCCCGGTAGCCCATGAATAAGTTCCGGACCACCTGAAATAGGAATTTGCCCCGCGAAAAAAGCAACCACATACACCGAATCTTGCACAATTCCATTGACTCGTCGACAATCGTATCCAGCAATATTTCGATATTCATCGGTATACTTCCATTTTACAGCTGGCAATGAATCTTTAAGTAGCAGTTGATCATCACCAAATGGAAGCAATTTGAGAAATTCCTGCTGTTGAAAATTGATATATGTTTTTGAATCTGCAAGGATGGACTGATATCGAGTGACATTGCGGTAACTCGGAGGGTAGTCTTCCTGAATGGTCTCAAAGAGGGTTTCATGATCGTAAAATTTCAACATATGATGAGTCACCACCTCTGTAGGACCATTTTTGACGGCATTGTCGACCGTTAATTTGTCCCAGGTATCTAAATCTGGTTTGTTGAGGTAATTACGCTTCAAAAAGTTCTGTACATGAAACTTCCGTTCATAGGTCACTATTCCGCTGCTCGGAAAATAGGCATGCTGTGCCTGGGCTGTGCTCATGCACAGCAACAAAACCCAAATCATCAACTTCGTATATTTACTCATTTGGTATCTCCTTTCATCTGTAAATAATTAATTTTCCCATCGACCTGATGGCGCTTACCAGAATTAAAATTCTCCTTAACTCTGGACAAAAAAATGGATAATGCTATCATGGGCGGTTCATTGATGTAAAATTGTAGATTACTTTTAGCATACCATAACGGCGCAATACGTCGTTGCTCGTCTGAATAAATGACGTTCCATTTTGATAACGGTACACGCCATTATTTTTATTTAAAATATCATTGACGAACACCTGCACTTCCAACGATTTATCTTTCAATAGTTTTTTGGATACATAACCATTCATATTCACGACGTTGATGGACTGTAAAGTTTTCGTAGCAGCCTGATAATTTTGATTGGTCGTTAAGGAGATTTTGAAATCTTTTGGCAAGTAATACGTGAGCTCGGAGTAGGTCCTCAACGTAAAAGTGGAACGATTTAACTCGGGCTGCAAATAGGAATTCATTTGCTGAACACCTGGCCTTATGGAAATATAGAAATCCATCTTATTCGCCTTATAGCGACTAAAACCGATATTCGGTGAAACACTCCACGTTTGATTTCTATTGAGCTTTGGCTCTTCGGTATACGATGATAGGTAACTAAATTGGCTATTGTACTGCACCTGCATCCCTAGATTCATTTTCAACCCCCATTTTTTTTGTAATACAAAACTGTATCCACTACCGCCATACATCCGCCAATTGTCCTTGTCAATATTGACATAGGAAATCTGCTGTGTACCTCTATCCAAATCGTACCGCACACTATTGTTGATGCTATTTTTACCTTGATCTGCATTTACATAAAAATAGATGCTCTGATCTTTCAGCTGCTTATAGTTGTTGTAATCAATTGAATACGAATTGTTAAACCCGGCTTTGAGGTTTGGATTATCCAGATATTCAATAAGCGGCTGTGCGTTTTGCTTTAGGGGTTCTATCTGTGTCAAAGAAGGTTGACTGGTACGTCCACTGTAACGGAAATTGATATTTTTACTTTTCGAGATTTTATAATTCACCGAGAAAACTGGATTAACTGACGTTTGATTGCGCTGTAATGTTGTATTCAGATTATTATACGTCCTCTTCACATCCTCAAAATCCACCCTATTGCTTACATTGACAGTCAACGTACTAGATTTGTAATTCAGCGAAGCATTCACTGCATTTTTCAAGCTGGTGTAATCGAAATCATTTAATAGATTTTGATCTAGCACAGTATATTCACCTGTAACGGGATCTTTATCAAAAGACTGATTCAGCGTTTCCGATTTACTGCTGTTGAATGCATATCCAACGGCGGCAGTCAGCCGTTTTGACAAGGGCTCCGAATAAGTTACTGAGGCGCCGTAGGTAGTGTTCGCCAGCTTATCATTTTTGAATTGATCAATCAGGGTGGTATCACCTGAGTTTTGAAAAATATTTTCAGAGAAATATTGGATTTTGGAACGATTCTGATCCGTATTTGCATTCATATTAAAGGTGACAGAACGGCGCTCTTTTCTGAAGCGGCGTGTTAACATCGCATTGACATTAAATCGATCCTGATCAGCATTCAAATCATTTTTTGATGTCGTCTTTGTGATCAAGACTCCATCCAGTGTACGTTGATCAGCTTCAGAACCAGAGAAATTATCACGGCTAGACTTCATAAATCCCATATTAACGGTCAAATCGGACATCGAATCTAACTTTAAATCATACCTTAAGTTGGCAGTATTGGATTTACTTTCGTTCTCCGACCGCGTCACGTTATTGTCTACTTGCGCCCGCTCGGGTAGATTGTTTTGCGCATTGTAGGTACTGGTGTTGCCTACACGGATCTGATTACGCTTAAAATTGACATTGATTTTGTGCTTATCATCTTTAGTTTTATCGGAATAGCTAGCTCCCATATTGATCGCTCTAGGTACTCCTCCACCGGAATACGTACCGTCCCAGTCGCCATCAGAACCGTCGCCACCCGAGGTAATCATAATACCTCCACCTTCTATCATCTGCACATTGCTGCTTCCGCCAACGCCATATTTCTGGCTATCTTCAAAGCCCAGTCCGACCATACCGTCATTGGCAAGAATGCCATACGCGGCAATTTTTTGCGAACCTTTAAACTTATTGAACATCACTTTACCGCCGTAATAGTGATCCGTACCCGCTCCGGCAACAGCTTGCCCAAATAGTCCCTTCTTCTTATCTTCTTTGAGTTTGATATCAATGGTCTGCGTACGCTCTCCATCATCCACCCCCGTTCGAACGGCTAGGTCTGATTTCTTTTCATAAACCTGCACTTTACTGACCATATCGGACCGAATATTCTTAGTAATTAACGTTGGATCATCACCGAAGAACTCCTCCCCATCGAGCAGTACTTTTTTCACCTCTTTGCCCTGAGCGGTAATCTTGCCAGATCCATCCATCGTAATGCCGGGCAATACTTTTAACAGGTCCTCCACTTTGGCATCTTTATCAACTTTGAAACTACCGGCATCGTATTCAATCGTGTCCCCTTTAATAACCACCGGAATTTTGCCATTCACCTGCACCTCCTCCAATAGTAGGGCTGCTTTGGATAGTTTGACCAATCCAATGTCTAAATCTCCAGCACTCACTCTGATATCCTTTACCAAGTCTGCATACTGGGGATAGGAAACGACCATTTTATAAGTTCCTGTATCCAGATTTGCTACTTGGAACGTTCCATTTTCTTTTGTCCGACCGAAGGTAATCAAGACCGAATCTTTCGGGTTGAGCAGTGCGACTGAAGCCTGATGTAGTTTTGCAAGATCCTTGCCATCCACAACCGACCCCGAAAGCTTATGTTGTGCATAGGACTTTGAACTTAGGGTAGCTAGCAAAAGAAACAAAACTAGGGAATAGGTTAGTTTCATAAATTAACGTTTATATATTGTCGGGTAAATATAACGCTAATGCTACGGAAAATTCGTAAAATAATGTTAAATAATTATATAATTAAAAAACACGTTAACATTAAAAAAAAGATCAAGCTAAGACACTGGATACCAAAATATCATGACAAAAAAAAAGAGGCCTGACTTATTTGTCAGGCCTCCATTGAAAATGAAAAAAAATTTTTATTTTCTTTATTCTACATTTAAATTCAATTCTTTTTCCTTATTGATTAAATGGGCAATACTCGTATCATTCAATATCTGCAACATGGCATTTCTTACCTCAACGAACGTATCGCGTATGCCACAGGCATGCTCTTGGGTACACTCTTCGCACGAGCGGTAGAAATTTAAACTTACACAGGGTAGCAACGCGATAGGCCCATCGATCAAGCGCATAACCTGCGATAAGAAAACGTCTTCTGGTGCCTTATTGAGGCTATACCCGCCCCCAGCACCTTTCTTGCTATAGAGAATTCCGGCATTTCGCATTTCGAGCAGAATCTGTTCCAAAAATTTCTTGGGAATATTCTCTTCCTGCGCAATCTTTACGATTTGCATAGGCTCATTACCGTAGTTACGACCAAGCACCATTAGTGCCTTTATTGCATATTTTGTCTTTTTGGAAAGCATACTTATTAACCCCCTGTTGAATCGCAAATTTACGTTTTTTATTCAATAGAATAAAACCCGCACCATTTCATGCCTATACCAGCTGTAAACACCCCAAACGGAAGCTTCACCTCCCTATACTGGAAACGTATCTACTGCATTTCCTTATTGCCCCAATACCGCCGTGATGGGTTTTCCAATACTACCATTTGGTTCGGTAATGTGCAAAAGTGCTGCAATTGTGGGTGCAATATCCACAATATGTACCTCTGTATTGGATACTCCTGGCTTGATACCCCAGCCCATAAATACCAAAGGAATATGGGAATCGTAGGCAGACCATGTTCCATGGGTAGTACCGGTCGAGCGAGGCGTACCATCGTACCATTGTGGTTCGCAAACAATCTGGATAGCACCACTACGCTTAAAGTTATAACCATTGATCATTTTTTCGCGAATAGGCGCTGGAATCATTAGGCTTTCCCCCTTCTCCATATCAGCAACATAGGCCACACCTTCGGTATGACGAAGTTCACGAATGATGGTCTCTTTTATTTTATCACGATCCAGCTGCAAAGAATCGATCAACTGATTATTTAAATGAACCTGATAGTTCATCATGCTTTTTACAAGCTTCTCTTGTCCAAATTTCTCTTTAAGGGTTTTGTTAAGTCCGGTGATAATCTGACGGGAATAGAAATAACCACCGTTTCCTTTCATATCCATAAAGAACCGAGAGTTATAAGAAGCGCCGTGGTCTGCCGTCATAAAGAACGTATAATTACCCTTGCCCACGGTGTTATCGAGGTATTTGAAGAATTCAGCAAGTTGTTTATCAAGTTGCAGATACATATCTTCAATCTCCACGGCTGTCAATGAATAGCGGTGTCCCACATAATCTGTCGCAGAGAGACTCACACAAAGAAAATCGGTATTGTTAGTTGGGTTATTACCCATCTGTTCATTTTTGATTGCCTCCATGGCCATATCCAATGTAAACTGATTGCCCATTGGCGTGGTTTTGATCAGCTCATAGCCCTCGTCTTTCATCAACTTGGAAGTGGCGCGAGGCAGTGTCGGTTTCTCTTCACCCGGGTATTTGCCTTCATAGATATTGTCATCTGCAATACTGTTGGCAGCGTATGTACTGATGTCGTACATCGGCTTCCAGTCGCCTTTCAGATATTTCTCGGCTAATTTTTTCTTATTGAAGTCCACCAGCCATTTTGGAAGTTTGTCCATATAGAAATTGGAAGTAATCCAATCACCGGATTTTGCTTCAAACCAATAGGCCGCATCCGCAAAATGCCCTGCCGGTAAGATCCCACCGCGGTCTTTAATCGCGATACCGATCACTTTGGACTTAAAGTTAGAGGCTAATTTCAATTGGTCGGTTACAGTAGATGCAAGCAAATTGCGTGGAGACTGTTGCCCCTCCTTTGCGGTAGTACCTACACCGACAACATTGTCGTCCTGCGTACAATACATATTCTTTCCGGTCTGCTCTTCAATCCAGTCGTTACCCGCAATCCCATGGATGGAGGGAACAGAACCTGTATAGACCGAACTGTGCCCAATAGCCGTATAGGTCGGGATATAATTAATCAATGTATTTTCGCAGGAGAATCCTTCTTTCAAAAGTCGTTTGAAACCATCATTGCCATATCGATCTGCAAAACGATACAAATAATCCCACCGCATTTGGTCCACCATCAGGCCGACAACCAATTTTGGTTTTTCTGGCTGTTGCGCCATGGACGAAAGCGCTGCTATTCCAAGGACGACGCTTAAAAAAAATCTTTTAATCATAATCGTATTAAGTATTAAAATATTTGTTTTATCAATTTCACAGGCTAAAGTAGGGTTTAATCTTTTAAATGTGCTTTTAAAAATTGCCCTGTATAAGAATCTTTACAATGAATAAGTTCTTCAGGAAGCCCCGCAAAAACAAGTTTACCGCCTTTATTTCCGCCTTCGGGACCAATATCAATGACCCAGTCTGCCGATTTAATCATATCCATATTGTGTTCAATCACCAAGATACTATTCCCTAAGGCAATCAGTGCATCAAATGATTTCAAGAGCTTTTTGATATCCTGAAAATGCAAGCCTGTCGTTGGCTCATCAAAGATAAAAAGTGTTTTCTTGCTATTATTTCCCTTAATTAAGAAAGAAGCCAATTTAATCCGCTGGGCTTCACCTCCCGATAGCGTACTCGACGATTGACCGAGTTTAACGTAGCCCAGTCCAACATCCTGTAGAGGCTGCAGTTTGGCCAATATTTTAGGCTGGTCTGCAAAGAATGTGATGGCTTCATCCACGCTCAACTCAAGAACATCCGCTACTGACTTATTTTTGTACTGTACATCAAGTACAAACTGCTTAAATCGTTTTCCACCACAGGCCTCGCAGGGTAAAACAATATCAGCCATAAATTGCATTTCAATTTTAACTTCACCTTCACCCTGACAGACATCACATCGTCCGCCTTCAACGTTAAATGAAAATGCGGCAGGTTTCAATCCAGCAGCTTTAGCTGGTGCTTGGCTGGCATATAAAGCTCTGATTTCATCCCAGGCTTTGACATAGGTGACCGGATTGGATCTCGACGAACGGCCAATCGGATTTTGATCGACCATTTCAACTTGTTCAACTCGGGCAATGTCTCCCTCAATCGCATCATAGATCCCCGTTTGTTCACCGGAGTAATTACCGATAGACTTCTGCAATGCAGGATAAAGGATACGCTTAACCAATGAGGTCTTACCGGATCCCGAAACACCGGTTACGACAGCGAACGTATTTAATGGAAATTGTACATCAATTCCTTGTAGGTTATTTTCATGGGCTCCCTTAATGGTAACGCTACTCGACCACGAACGGCGTTTTTTAGGTACTTCAATCCGGCTTTTTCCACTCAGGTATTGACCTGTCAAGCTTTTAGCATCTTGTAGAATCTGCTGATATGTACCCGCAAAGACCATCTCCCCGCCGTTGATACCTGCTTCAGGGCCGATATCAATCAGATAATCAGCAGACTCCATCATCTCTTGCTCATGTTCGACTACAACCACTGTATTACCGACATCGCGTAATGATTTCAGCACCGAAATCAGGCGCTGTGTATCACGCGGATGGAGACCAATACTCGGTTCGTCCAACACATAAATAGAACCTACGAGCGAACTTCCCAAGGAAGTCGCCAGATTGATTCGCTGTGACTCTCCGCCTGAAAGCGTATTTGACAGCCGATTCAAAGTCAGATAGCTTAAACCAACATCGCAAAGAAATTGCAGTCGATTATTAATTTCGGCAAGAAGTCTTTTTGCAATGACCAGCTCATTACCGACCAGTGGCAAATTTTTAAAGAATTCCAGTGCCTCTTCCAAAGGCATCAATACAACATCTGTGATGGATTTTCCACCAACCTTGACGTAAGTAGCATCTTTCCGCAATCGGGTGCCACGGCAGTCTGGGCAATCTGTTTTCCCGCGATAGCGGGAAAGCATTACACGGTATTGAATTTTATAGGTCTGGGATTCGAGCTCTTCAAAGAACTGCGTAAGACCAGCAAAATATTTATTTCCTGTCCACAAGAGCTCCTTTTGAGCCTTGGTCAGATCCATGTAGGCACGATGTATCGGAAAATCGAACTTCAATGAACTTTTAACAAGCTTTTGTAGCCATTCGCCCATTTTCTCTCCTCGCCAAGGTGCTATTGCGCCATCATATACCGACCGGCTTTTGTCGGGAATAACAAGGTCCGGATCAATACCAATGATTTTCCCATAACCTTCACATCGGCGACAGGCACCATAAGGGTTGTTAAAACTGAAGAAATTTGGAGTAGGCTCCTCAAATGTTATTCCGTCAAGTTCAAATTTATGGGAGAAATGATGTCGCTGACCATTTTCTTCCATATAGAGTTCACCCTTACCTTCGAAAAAACCAGTTTGGATAGAATCAGAAAGCCGATTTACCGTATCATCATCCTGTTCAATACGCACGCGGTCGACAACAATAAGGACTTCTCCATCTTGGAGGTCTTTATTGGCGATGGCCTTATCCTCTATCACAGCTTCAATTTTCTGCATACGGTCTTCGTAGAAAATACGCACAAAACCTTTCTGCAAGAGTAGAGAAAGTTCTTCCTTTAATTTACGCCCGTGAGAGGGAATAAGCGGTGCAAGAAGCGTCACGGTGGTATCATCACCTAAATTCAGCGCAAAATCCACCACTGAGCTCACACTGTCTTTAGTCACCTCACGACCAGATATAGGAGAAATTGTCTTTCCAATACGGGCATATAACAATTTAAGATAGTCATATATCTCCGTCGATGTGCCTACCGTCGAGCGCGGGTTGGAGGTAATGACACGTTGCTCGATGGCAATTGCTGGAGCAATGCCTTTGATGTAATCCACCTCAGGTTTGTTCATACGCCCCATAAACTGCCTGGCGTACGAAGAAAGACTTTCGACATAGCGCCGCTGCCCTTCGGCATATAGTGTATCAAAAGCTAAGGAGGATTTTCCTGAGCCCGACATTCCAGTGATAACAACTAATTTATTTTTAGGGATATCAACGTCAATATTCTTTAAATTGTTAACTCTTGCTCCCTTTATCTGAATATATTCTTTTGGAGTATGCTCCACCTTTTTACTCATAATTATCCTTATCTCACACAAAGTTACGTATTATTGGCTGATTATATTCCTGCGAATTAAAAAGCAGTTCGGTTTTCTTTAGTACATAAAAAAGCCATCGAACAAAATATTCGATGGCTTTTTATGTATCCTGTTCTACGATTGACTATTGGAATTTCTTCGCGTTTACTTTACGCTCATTTTCAGTCAAATAGATTTTACGTAAGCGGATAGATTGTGGTGTAACCTCAATATATTCGTCCGCTTGGATATACTCCATAGACTCCTCTAAAGAGAATTTAATCGCTGGTGCGATACGTGTGTTGTCATCTGTACCCGATGCACGCATATTTGTCAACTGTTTACCTTTAACGATGTTGATCGTTAAGTCATTGTCACGAATATGCTCGCCTAAGATCTGGCCTTCATAAATATCGACACCTGGATCAACAAAGAACTTACCTCTATCTTGCAATTTATCGATAGAGTATGCTGTAGTTGTACCTTTATCTAAGGAGATCAATACACCGTGCAGACGTCCAGGAATTGTTCCTCTCCAAGGCTCGTATCCTTTCAGACGGTGAGCCATTACAGCTTCACCAGCAGTAGCAGTCAATACGTTGTTACGTAGACCAATGATACCACGAGAAGGGATTTCAAACTCAAGATGTTGCATTTCGCCTTTCGTCTCCATCACTAGAAGTTCACCTTTACGTTGCGTGACTAATTCAATAACTTTACCAGAAACCTCTGCAGGCACATCAACTACCAATACCTCGATAGGTTCACATTTTTTGCCATCAATTTCTTTCAAGATTACTTGCGGCTGACCTACTTGCAATTCGTAACCTTCACGACGCATTGTTTCGATCAATACAGATAAGTGAAGAATACCACGTCCGTATACCAACCAAGCATCTGGAGATTCCGTAGGAACAACGCGTAAAGCCAAGTTCTTTTCTAATTCCTTTTGTAAACGATCGTGAATGTGTCTTGAAGTAACCAATTTACCTTCCTTACCAAAGAATGGAGAATTGTTGATCGTAAACAACATGTTCATTGTCGGTTCATCAATGCTGATAACCTCCAATTGCTCTGGGTTTTCGAAATCTGCAATGGTGTCACCGATATCAAAACCTTCAATACCAACTACTGCACAGATATCTCCACATTTAACTTCTTCCACACGACGACGACCTAAGCCTTCGAATGTATGCAGTTCTTTTACCCGTGATTTAACGATTTTGCCATCACGTTTTACCAACGAAATAGGTTGACCTTCTTTGATTGTACCACGTGCTACACGACCGATAGCGATACGTCCAACGAACGTAGAGTAATCCAACGATGTGATCTGCATTTGCAATGTACCCTCAACAAATGGGGAAGGTGGGAAATGACTGATGATAGCATCTAATAATTCAGATACATCTTCTTTCTTTTCTTTCCAATCTGTTGACATCCAACCATGTTTGGATGAACCGTATAATACTGGGAATGCCAATTGTTCTTCTGTTGCATCCAGACTATAGAATAAATCAAATACGTTTTCGTACACCTCTTCAGGGCGACAGTTTTCTTTATCAACTTTATTCACAACTACCAAAGGTTTCAAACCTAATGATAATGCCTTTTGAGTAACGAAACGTGTTTGTGGCATTGGACCTTCGAAAGCATCCACTAGCAAAACAACACCATCAGCCATTTTCAATACACGCTCAACCTCACCACCGAAATCGGCGTGACCAGGTGTATCAATAACGTTAATTTTTACACCTTTATATTCTACAGAAACGTTTTTAGCGACGATAGTAATACCGCGTTCACGTTCTAAATCATTATTATCCAGAATTAAATCACCTGTACCGTCATTATCTCTAAAAAGATTTGTGAAGTGTAAGATTTTGTCTACCAACGTAGTTTTACCGTGATCGACGTGAGCGATAATCGCTATGTTTCTAATATTTTGCATCTAGCAAGTAAATTTGTTTTTAAATTCAGGGTGCAAAGATAAACATTTTGCACCATAAATTTTATAACTATGTGTATTTTATTTAATTACACCTAATTCTCTACCTACTTTAGTAAAGGCGGCAATTGCTTTATCTAGGTGTGCAAGCTCATGTCCAGCTGAAATCTGCACCCGAATACGAGCTTTTCCTTGAGGTACAACGGGATAGTAGAAGCCAATCACGTAAATTCCTTCCTCCAACATTTTTGATGCAAACTCCTGCGCTAATTTCGCATCATAGAGCATAACAGGCACGATCGGGTGGAAACCTGGCTTGATATCGAAACCCGCAGCCATCATTTTTTCACGAAAGTAGATGGTATTTGATTCCAGCTTGTCGCGCAATGCAGTAGTCTCACTCAGCATGTCCAATACCGCAACGGAAGCTCCAGCAATAGCCGGTGCTAGTGTGTTTGAAAATAGGTAAGGACGTGAACGCTGACGTAACAAATCGATAATTTCTTTTTTACCGGATGTAAAACCACCTGATGCTCCACCTAATGCCTTACCCAACGTACCCGTAATGATATCTACACGATCAATCACATTGAAAAGCTCATGTGTACCACGTCCCGTCGCTCCGATAAATCCAGTACAGTGCGACTCATCAATCATCACTAATGCTTGATATTTGTCTGCAAGATCACAGATCTGATCCAATGGAGCTACTGACCCATCCATTGAAAATGCACCATCTGTAACAATGATCTTGTGCCGCGCACCAGATGCTGCCTGCAACTGAGCTTCCAAATCTGCCATATCTGCATTTTTATAGCGGAAACGCTGAGCTTTGCACAAACGGACACCGTCAATAATGGAGGCATGATTTAATTCATCTGAAATGATGGCATCTTCAGCACCAAATAAGGGTTCAAACACTCCACCATTAGCGTCAAATGCAGCCGCGTATAAAATAGTATCTTCTGTTCCGAGAAATTTAGAAATTTTTGCCTCTAATTCTTTATGCACATCTTGGGTACCACAGATGAAACGTACTGAGGACATTCCATAACCGTGCGTATCAATCGCTTTCTTAGCAGCCTCGATTACTTTTGGGTGCGAAGACAGACCCAAATAATTGTTAGCACAAAAATTGACAACTTCTTGCCCTGTACTTACTTTGATATCTGCTCCCTGCGGAGTAACGATCACTCGCTCTTGTTTATACAATCCCGCTTCTTTGATTGCTTCCAATTCCTTTGCTAAAACTGGTTGTAATGTTGTGTACATAATTCGATTTTAATTTTTATACAATATTACAGTTTTTTCATTGGAATAACTTGTGTTACCTTCCCTGATGGACGTTATTCACGGAGAATTTATCCCAAATCAATGATTTGGTAACATTAAACCGATTGCACAAAATACGCGTTTGTCCCATCTCTGCATCTCCAATTAAAAAAAGCACGAATACGCATACAAGCCATCGTGTAACCACAGGTCTTATCTTTCTTAAAAGTAATTAAAGTACTGAAAGCAGAGGGAAAGGTTATTCGTATCGGAGCGCATCGACCGGATCCAGTTTAGATGCTTTTGAAGCTGGGTAATAACCCGACAGCATACCGACGAGTCCGCATACTGCAAAGCCCATAATAATTGCTCCCCACGGTATAATAAAAGATGTACCGAGCTGCAGGGCCAGGATATTACCGATCAGAATACCTATAAAGATCCCGGCAACACCACCGATCATGCAAATCACAATCGCTTCCATCAAAAACTGTTTACGGATAACACTCGGTGTTGCTCCGATCGCCTTACGTATACCAATCTCGCGTGTCCGCTCCGTGACCGAAACAAGCATAATATTCATCAATCCGATTGAAGCGCCCACCAGGGTGATAAAAGCAATCACTACAGCCCCTAAAGTCACCATTGCCATATTTTGCATCAGCATCTGGGCTACCGCATCGGACTTGGTAATTTCAAAATCATTGGTTTGCCTTGAGGCCAATCCGCGGATATTTCTAAATACGATAGTAGCTTCACCAATCGCCGCTTCCAATCGCATAGGATCGTTGGATGAAACTGTTATCACATAGGAGGGTTCAGCACCCTGCATCACTGCCCTTGCCTTGATCAGCGGAATAAAACATGCCCTATCGCCACCCATCCCCGCAGAAGAACCTTTACTTTTTAATACGCCGATAACCAAATAACGGATATTGTTAACGGTAATAAACTGCCCTATCGGATCAATGATTTCATTGAAAAGCATTTTACTGACTTCACTGCCAATGATAATAACACCACTACCTGTTTCTACCTCTCTAGTGGAAAAATTACGGCCTTCGTTGACAACATACCCCGATGTCTGCAGATAATTTTCGTCGGTGCCTATCAGGCCAATATTGGGGTTTGTCTTTTTGGATTGAAATTTTGCAGTCGTATTCCAGCTCACATTGGCACTGACTGATGTCAATGCATTAAAGTGAAAATCTTGTTTAAATCGAACGGACTGTGCATACGTTATATTAGCGAAGACTTTGGATCGCGTCCCCTCATTCCCGATGCGAACATTGAGCCCGCGGTTGCGGATGTTGAAAGAGTTTGACCCCATCGATGAAAAGGAGTCTGTCAGGGAGTTCTTCATGGCATCTATCGAGGTCAACACCCCTATAAGAGCCATCATTCCTATGGCAATAATCAGTGCTGTTAGAAATGTACGCAGCTTATTCCCTACAATAGACTGTAGTGCAAGCTTGACATTCTCAACATAAGACATTTTTACGGCCATAAAGCTAATATGTATGATTTGTAGGGATGAAAATACTGTAATTCCCGCACAAAACCAAAAAGGCAATTTACTGCTATGGAATAAATTGCCTTTTTGGGTGTGACCTCAGCTGTGCATGCTAGCGGATTACACCATTTTAGCAGCTGCTATAGTTCTTAATGAATTCTTTTCCATGTCTCTGTACGTCCGAGCAGGCTCACGCCCATATAGCCCCTGATATCAAGCTTATCTCCTTTTAGCGTCATCTTACAGCTATATGTTTTGCCTGACTTTGGATCATAAATCTTTCCATCGACATAAGTACTGCCATCTTTTTCAAAATTGGTCAAGATCTCCAGTCCTTGCACATTCCTGCCCTGCAGGGCTTTATCTGGATTTTTTATATCTTTCTTTGGCTGACCTGCTTCGTTGTTAGGAAATTTCAGCCAATAGAGCTTACCAAAAAACTTATCGCCTTTTTTGTAAATTTCAACACGACCTTCGCCACTTGGATTTTCCCATTTTCCGATGATGGGATCTGTTTGCGCAAATAATGTTACTGTAGTCAGCAACATTAAGAATGACATCATAATTTTCTTCATGGGTTTATTAGTTTTATGAGCATGTGAAGCTCGTTATAAATAAAGATAAGAAATATTTACTATGCTCGCATATATTTAATATCAAAACTGCATTTATTTAACAACAAAATATCCTTAATGTATCTGGCCATTAACCTGCAAAAAGCCTTTTTTTCGTAATACCTAGAATTCATACGTCAATAAAGTTTGGCATTGGGTTTGCAACATTATAATCATATTATTTCTTTTTTAACTATTTACAAAAATTAGCACATATTATGAAATTTATTATTAGTCTTTTACTTACCGGGTTGGTCGTGGCGGTTGCCTGCTGGCTTGTACCTGGAGCCCATGTTGCTGGATTTGGCTGGGCCATTGTTACCGGACTCGTGATTGGAGTTGTCAATGCAACTGTAGGATCGATTTTACGGTTATTTACGTTCCCCTTAAATTGGCTAACACTTGGTTTGGTATCCTTTATTATTACAGTATTAATGGTTCTGCTGTCCGATTGGCTACTCGGTTCAAAATTTGATGTAGATGGTTTTTGGACTGCCGCGCTGTTTGCCATTGTCGTTGCCGTATTAGAGATGATCGTTGGCAGTATGTCAAAAGATTAAAGATACATTATATTACGTAGTTAAAGGTGTTCAAATCAATTGATACGAACGCCTTTTTTATTTCTTATTCCTTACCTCAGCATACTGACATTACACACCCATCCGCATTCCTCTCGCTATTTACGGCAGAAATCGTTAAATTTAATTTTTTAAAAAGAAACGCTGATATATGTGTGAACACAACCATGAGCATAGCAATGCCACACAAGAGCAATCCCTTACCACAAAGGAGCAGCCTTGGTGGATTGCCCAGAGCAAGTTGCTCATCGCTCTTGTCATCCTGCTTACTTTACTTTTATTGAAATATGCTTTCAAGATCACTCTTCCGTTTGGCATCAGTTTAGCCCTAAATAGCATCGCTTACCTGCTTGCGGGAATACCTGTTATCCTGATGGCTTTCCGTAAGGCAAAAAGGGCTGATATTTTTAATGAATTCTTTTTGATGACTGTGGCAACCTTAGGTGCATTCGCTATTGGAGAATTTGAAGAGGGTGTTGCGGTAATGGTATTCTACCAAATCGGAGAATGGTTTCAGGACACCGCCGTAGACAATGCCAAGAAATCGATCAAATCACTCTTGGATATCCGTCCCGATACCGTTACTGTATTACGAAATGGCCAACAGCGACAGGTAAACCCAAAGACTGTCACAACTGGCGAAATAATCCTTGTAAAAGTGGGTGAAAAAGTGGCTCTTGATGGTAAGTTGAATACAGAAAAAGCCGCATTTAATACCGCCGCTTTGACGGGAGAGAGTAAACCTGATACAAAATATAGGGGTGAAACGGTTTTTGCGGGGATGATTAATTTGGAAACGGTTGTAGAAATCGAGGTCTCCAACAAATTTGAGGATAGCAAGTTGAGCAAAATCCTCGAAATGGTACAAGATGCTACAGCGCGTAAATCCAAAACGCAGTTGTTTATTGCCAAATTTGCTAAAGTATATGTCCCCATAATCTTTGGTCTTGCACTATTGGTGCTTATTGTGCCCCTATGCTTTGTGCAAGACTATAGTTTTAAAGACTGGTTCTACCGGAGTTTGGTTTTCTTGGTGATTAGTTGCCCCTGCGCCCTAGTTGTTTCTATCCCCTTGGGTTATTTTGGCGGAATAGGTTTAGCCTCGCGAAACGGAATATTATTTAAGGGAGGCAACTTCCTCGATGCCATTACCGCTGTTGATACTGTAGTAATGGATAAAACAGGTACACTCACAGCGGGTGTATTTGAAGTAACGGAGGTTGTTGCAGTCAATGGAGAGCCACAAGAATTATTGGATTATGCGAAAGCGATAGAGGTACATTCCACACATCCCATTGCGAAGGCGATAGCCAATTATAATCCAGGCAGCACAGCCCTAAAAACGGAAAATATTCAGGAAATTGCAGGCCATGGACTTTGTGCCACGGTGAATGGAAAGCAAACACTAGCAGGCAACAGCAAGCTATTGGACAAATACAACATTAGCTACCCGGATGATTTGAGGAAAATGGTATATTCCATTGTGATGCTTGCCATCGATGGCAAGTATGCCGGTTATATAACCGTTGCAGACCGGATCAAAGCAGGATCGAAGGCCGTTATTCAGGCAATGCGTGCGCAAGGTCTTTATACGGTCATGTTATCTGGCGATAAAACAGCGGTAGTAAGCAAGGTAGCCAAAGAGCTGGGGATAAACGAGGCATATGGCGACCTCCTCCCCGAGGATAAGGTTAGCCATGTACAGCAACTGCTCGATCAAGGACGCCATGTTGCCTTTGCCGGTGATGGTGTAAATGATGCTCCAGTAGTTGCATTAGCACAGGTAGGCATCGCAATGGGCGGACTCGGCGCTGATGCGACGATAGAGACAGCTGATATCGTAATCCAAAACGATGAGCCCAAGAAAATCTTATCGGCCATCAAAATCGGAAAAATAACCCGAAATATTGTCTGGCAGAATGTAATCTTGGCAATGGGAGTAAAGGTCATTGTTTTGATCCTTGGGGCCGGTGGTGTTGCAACACTTTGGGAAGCGGTCATAGCGGATGTGGGAGTCGCCCTTTTGGCGATTTTAAATGCTATCCGAATACAGCATAAAAAAGTATGAAAATGACGTTATCCAAAAAATCAGATCGTAACACTTGTAGAAATTAGAGCACTGAAAAATACTGTAGTGTAATACATCCATAATTGAAAAAAAAGCGGGGCTGTCCAAAATTGAACAGCCCCGCTTCCTATGTTTCATCCATGATCTACTTCAGATCGAGTAAGAAATTTTAATTCCGCCAAGCCTTGTACGCATTGATCAATCCATTAGTAGAAGAATCATGGCTTGACACCGTGTTGTCATCATTTAATTCCGGAAGGATTTGGTTGGCCAACTGTTTACCTAGTTCAACGCCCCATTGATCGAAACTATAGATGTTCCAGATCACACCTTGGACAAAGATTTTATGTTCATAAAATGCAATAAGTCTTCCCAATGTGCGTGGAGTCATTTTTTTCAATAAGATGGAATTCGTCGGGCGATTACCCGAAAAAACTTTATAAGCTTTAAGCGCTTCTATATCTTGATCTGATTTCCCAGCTTTCTTTAATTCGTCAACCACTTCTTCAGCTGTTTTACCATTCATTAGCGCCTCGGTCTGCGCAAAAAAATTGGACAATAACAATTGATGATGATTTCCAATTGGATTAAGGCTATTTGCAGGCGCAATAAAATCGCATGGAATCAACTTGGTTCCCTGATGGATTAATTGATAGAATGCATGTTGTCCGTTTGTACCGGGCTCACCCCAGATAATTGGGCCGGTCTGATATTGCACTTGTTCGCCATTCCTATCTACATATTTTCCATTACTTTCCATATCCCCTTGTTGGAAATAGGCAGCAAAACGGTGTAGATATTGATCATAGGGAAGAATTGCATGGCTTTCGGATTTGAAAAAATTATTGTACCATACGCCAAGCAAAGCCAATATGACCGGAATATTGGATTCAAAAGCAGTTTCTTTGAAATGAACATCGGCATCGTAGGCACCTTTTAGCAGCTCCTCGAAACGGTCAAAACCTATTGCCAGACTGATAGAAAGACCTATTGCAGACCAAAGCGAATAACGTCCGCCAACCCAGTCCCAAAATTCAAACATATTTTGAGTATCAATTCCAAAGGTTTGTACTGCTTGTGTGTTGGTGCTCAATGCCGCAAAATGCTTAGCGACGTCTTCCTCAAGAGCGCCACTTGCCAAAAACCAGTCTTTGGCTGTATGGGCATTGGCCATCGTTTCCTGTGTGGTGAACGTCTTTGAAGCAATCAAAAATAACGTGGTTTCAGGATCTACAGCTTTCAAAGTTTCAGCAATATGTGTCCCGTCCACATTAGAAATAAAATGTACATTTAAACGTGTTTTATAAGCCTTAAGGGCCTCTGTTACCATCACGGGACCAAGATCTGAACCGCCAATCCCGATATTGACCACATCGGTAATCTCTTTGCCCGTATATCCTTTCCACTGACCAGATAGGATGTTTTCTGTGAAAGCTTTCATCTGCGCCAATACACGTTTAACATCGGGCATCACATCTTGACCATCCACGTAAACGGGTTGATCAGATTGATTCCGCAAGGCCGTGTGTAACACGGGCCTATTCTCGGTGACATTAATACGCTCGCCCGAAAACATCGCCTCTATTGCCTCAGCAAGACCGCATTCTTTAGCCAGCTGCACCAAGAGTGCTCTCGTCTCTTCCGTTATGCTATTCTTGGAATAATCTAAAAGAATGTCTTCAAATGCTATTGAAAATTTATCGAAGCGTGCAGGATCTTCTGCAAAAAGTTGGCGTAAATCTTTGAATTCATTACTATATGGCCCAAATAAAGATCCAAAATGCTGGGTGAGATCCTTATAGGCTTGCGTCTGTGTAAAGTTAATTTTTGGAAACATCTGTTTTTACTAAAATATTTGTTTTAAACGTCAACAAAAGTCTTCTAGATCGCAATATTGCACCGAGTGTAGATCCTCACATGAAGGTTTATTCTGCTGACAATACCAAAACTAAAAAAAAAAGGTCACATATCCCTATTTACCAACGGATATTCAACGTTAAGTTCTTCGGTAGAGGCATGAATTTATTAATTAAAATTTATACTTTAGCGGATATGACAAAAGAACAAATTCAAGACTTGAGGGATCGTGTGACTTCCCTGAGGAGGCATCTTTGACATCGATGCACGCAAAGAAGAAATAGAGAGAGATCAAGCGATTACGCTTGAAGCAAGCTTTTGGGACGATTCCAAAGCGGCAGAGAAAATACTTCTGGCCATAAAAACCCAAAAGGTATGGACAGACCACTTCGACGAAGTTGCAGCGGCGGTTGAAGACGCCTATGTCATGTATGAATTCTATCAATCGGGCGACGCCAGCGAAAAGGAAGTGGACGACCAATATCAACTCGCCTTAGAAAAAGTCGAGGAGCTCGAATTTAAAAATATGCTTAGTGCTGAAGAGGATCAGCTGGATGCAATCTTACAGATTACTGCCGGTGCAGGCGGTACTGAAAGCTGCGACTGGGCTGCCATGCTGATGCGGATGTATATTATGTGGGGCGAGAAAAATGGTTATAAAGTAACCGAGCAAGATTCTCAGGAAGGTGATGTAGCCGGCATCAAGAGTGTTACCCTGCAGATATCGGGTGATTTTGCTTACGGCTACCTCAAGGGAGAAAATGGTGTACATAGGCTCGTTCGGATATCCCCATTTGATTCTAACGCAAAACGCCATACCTCTTTTGCGTCAGTCTACGTTTATCCATTGATCGATGATAATATTGAGATCGATGTGAAGGATTCTGAAATTGAATGGGATACTTTCCGCTCTGGTGGTGCAGGTGGGCAGAACGTAAATAAAGTAGAAACCGCAGTTCGATTACACCACAAACCCACGGGCATTATTATTAAGAATCAGGAATCCAGATCGCAATTACAAAATAAGGAAAATGCGATGCGTTTATTGAAATCACAGTTATATGAGATTGAAATGCGTAAACGTCAGGAAGCTACAGCTGCTATTGAAGGAAACAAAAAGAAAATCGAATGGGGTTCCCAAATTCGAAACTATGTCCTACATCCGTATAAGTTAATTAAAGATTTACGGACAAATTACGAAACATCCAATACACAAGCTGTGTTAGACGGTGATCTCAATGATTTTCTGAAAAATTACCTGATGGAATTTGGCGGATAAAAAAATTAAAAATTGATGATCCGAAAGACGCCCGCATTAGCGAGCGTCTTTTTTTTTCCTTCTTCTTTCCATTATAATGGTGGCCGTTTTCCTACACAGTTAGTGACAAAAACTGTCAATTTCGTTTAACAAAAAGGTAGCAAATGTTAAAAAATCTTAAAAATCCATCCATTAGAATGAAGTCACATTTTAAGTAATTTCCTTTACAATTCAAAATCAAACAACTAATAACCAATGTCTTACATATAATCTTTTTGTATCAATAACGTTACAATTATGGATTGCATAATGTTTTTGGCATGAAATAAAGGCATGTGTTTTGCGTTTATGGAATCGTAATATTTTCATTACAAAAGATATCGAAAGCGATATTAAATTAAAGATTGAAAAAACGAATGTGTATCTAAAATAGAACGGTTATGAATTACATGAAAGAAAACTCGATCGTATCCAAGCAGATGACCAAGCAATGGCAGCCTGCTGTATACGATGTAAATGCAGCAGAAAAGCGATCTGAAAATAAAGTTCGCAAAGAGGAAGAAAGTAACTTTGGTCCTAAAGAGTATGGTATTGTTGGAGCAACATTTTTCATTTTATTTGCGTCGGTCTTTGGCGTATATATGCTTCAGCCCGACTTTGATGCGTTACGTTTCCAACGTTTAGATAGTATTGGAGGAACATTTTTGATCGGTTTCGGTATACTTCTTGCCGTTATTGCAATCAGCTTTTTGATTTTTCTGATTGTACTTCACCGTAAATACAAGCCCATAGCATCGGTGTCGGATGAAGAATTGCCAACGTGTACTATTATTGTGCCGGCGTATAATGAGGGACAACTGGTTTATGATACATTACATAGTTTAGCAAGCAGCGATTATCCAGAAAAAAAGCTGCAAATTATTGCGATTGACGACGGTAGTAAGGATAATACTTTTGAATGGATACAACGTGCCAAATTGGAACTGGGCGAGCGTGTTGAGATTTACAAACAGCCTAAAAATATGGGTAAGAGACATGCCTTATACCGTGGTTTTAAGTTAGGAACAGGAGAAATCTTTATTACAGTGGACAGTGACTCTATTGTAAAAAAAGACACCATACGTAATATGGCAAGCCCGTTTGTAACAAACAAGGAATGTGGGGCGGTAGCTGGAAATGTGCGTGTACTAAATACCAAAAAAGCGATCATTCCACGTATGCTAAATGTTAGCTTCGTATTTAGCTTTGAATTTGTACGTTCTGCACAAAGTATGCTTGGTACTGTCATGTGTACACCAGGAGCCCTTTCGGGATACCGCAAAGAAGCTGTTATGAACTGTTTAGAAGATTGGATCAACCAAACATTTATGGGGCAGCCTTCTGATATCGGTGAAGATCGTGCGATGACCAATATGATTTTGAAACAAGGATATCATGTCTTATTTCAATCAAATGCATATGTTTACACAGACACACCTGTACGTTATAAAAATCTATACAAGATGTTTATCCGTTGGGAAAGAAGCAACGTTCGCGAGAACATCGCCATGAGTAAATTCGCATTTAAGAATTTTCGTCAAGGTCCTAAATGGGGGGCGCGTATCTTATTGCTTATGCAATGGAAAAAAGTATTGTTATCTTATCCAATGCTGTTACTTATGCTGTGGACTGTATTTCATTATCCACTGATGTTCTTAAGTTCAACATTGGTTGGTATCTTGATATTCTCCAGTATCCAGGCATATTTCTTTGCCTCTAAAAATGCAAACGCCAAAGAAGCTTTCTGGGCCTATAGCTACAGTATATTCTATGCTTTCAGTTTATTTTGGATTACACCATATGCGATAGCAACAGCAGGACGTAGAGGTTGGTTGACAAGGGGATAAAATTAATGCAAAGAACGTATATTTATAGCTATATATGAGAGATTTTCAGGTAAAAAAGATTGCCGTCATCGGCCAGGGGTATGTTGGGTTGCCATTGGCAATAGCATTTTCAGATTTTTTCCCGGTGATTGGATTTGATATCAATAAAACACGTATTGAGGAACTTAAGCAGGGGGTTGACCGTACACTAGAGACCGATAAAAAAGAATTGGCTCGCGTTAGAGATTTATATGCTACATCAAATCAAAGTAAGGGCTATGATGCAAGTAGCTCAACTGCAGACATTGCAGATGCAAATGTCTATATCGTTACTGTACCAACTCCCATAGACCGCTATAATTCACCCGATCTATCGCCAGTGATCGGAGCATCAAAAATGATAGGCGAATTATTAACTGCTGGCGATCTAGTTATTTATGAATCCACAGTCTACCCTGGTTGTACGGAAGAGGAATGCATACCGGTTTTGGAGAAATATTCGGGATTAACGTTCAATCAAGACTTTTATGTTGGTTATTCTCCTGAAAGGATTAATCCGGGCGATAAGGTTAACTCGCTTCAGAAAGTGGTCAAAGTAACCTCAGGAAGCACTCCGGAAGCGGGGTTAGCAGTGGATGGACTATATAAAAAAATTATTGAGGCCGGAACCCACTTAGCGCCCTCAATTAAAGTAGCAGAAGCTGCCAAGGTGATCGAAAATGCACAGCGCGATGTAAATATTTCATTTATGAATGAGCTTGCTCTGATTTTTGATCGTGTAGGTATAGATACGCAGGATGTATTGGATGCAGCGGGCACAAAATATAATTTCCTCCGCTTCAAGCCAGGATTAGTCGGTGGGCACTGTATATCGGTAGACCCCTATTATCTTGCTCAAAAAGCTACACAACTGGGTTATCATCCACACGTTATATTATCTGGAAGGGAGGTGAACGATCAGATCGCTTCTTTCATTGCTTCAAAAGTTGTGAAGCTGATGATTCAGAAAAACATCAAATTTGATGGAGCCAAAGCTTTGGTATTAGGTGTTACATTCAAAGAAAATTGTCCTGATATAAGAAATAGTAAGGTTATTGACATGATCCACGACCTTCAAGAGTTCGGTTTAAAGGTAGACGCCTACGATCCGTGGGTGAATGTAGAGGAAGTAAAATCACATTTCAATATTGAATTATTATCAACTCTTCCAGAAATTGGTGACTATGATTCTGTTATACTCGCCGTAGGCCATAGAGAATTCTTACATTTAGACCTCAGCAACCTGAAAAAAGAGAATTCTGTTGTATTTGATATCAAGGGAATACTTGATCGAAAATTGGTAGATGCACGATTGTAAGAAATTTTTGCAGAAGATCGTTGAATAGTTCAACTTCAATTCAAGTTGGCCTTATCTAACCTTCCATTAGTTAGATAAGGCGCTACTCTACTCAGTATCATAAAAAACCGGCGGCCAGCTAGTATAACCAGCTTACGCTACCGGTTTCAACATCATAATTTGCTCCCACAATTTTAATTTTACCCTCTTCTTCTAATTTACGGAGTGTCGAACTTTGTCTACGGATGTCTCTAATCGCATGTTTAATGTTTTGTTGATTGAGCTTTTCAAGCAGCTCACTATTCTTTGACGAACGCTCTTCACCCTCGTCTATCACTTCATTGATGATTGGATCAAAATGATTAATTAGGTGGTTTAGATTATCCATCCCCATTCCTTCGATTTGCGCAGCATCTAATCCTCCTTTTAATGCCCCGCATTTGGTATGACCAAGCACAACAACAAGTTTTGAGCCCGCTACATTGCAACCAAATTCCATCGAACCTAAAATATCCTGATTGACAAAATTTCCTGCAATACGAATACTGAAGATATCGCCCAATCCCTGATCAAATATAAGTTCTGCTGATGTGCGGCTATCGATGCAGCTCAGCACGACAGCAAATGGCCACTGCCCTTCGCGAGTAGCGTTCACCTGTTCCAGAAGATCGCGGTTTGCTTTTAGGTTATTAACAAAGCGTTGATTTCCCTCCTTCAAGAAATCCAATGCCTTTTCCGGTGTAATCGTCGATTGTGTTTCGTACGTATGTGCCTTCATAAGATTTTATTATTTGGAATATTAAAAGTAAAATTAATATGTTACATTTTAATTACCAACAGGGCTAAATACGTGTAATTTTTACGGTTCTTTCCACCGCACTATAGTGCGAAAATAAAGTAAAGGATTTAATAAAAGTGCTATAAACAAAAAAGCTTGCAATATAATTTGCAAGCTTTTTTAATTTTTAATCTTTCGACTCGTAGCCCGTAGGGGAATCGAACCCCTGTTTCAAGAATGAAAATCTTGCGTCCTAACCCCTAGACGAACGGGCCGATTTTTGTTTCGGTGTGCAAATATAGAAATATTTATAAATCTGCCAAAATTATTCTGTTTTTTTTATTCATTTTTTTGAAATAGATGATTAAACTCCCTAGAATAGCTATATTTAAAGTCATTGAAAAAGTAACCAACATGACTAATTTTAAAAAAATTAAAAAACCGCTACTCTATGCTGGACTGGGCTTGGCTCTATTAAGTCAGGAAGCCTATGCCCAAAAAACGGGAGCAATCGCAGATCAGCTGCAACTCACCTGGAGGGTTCAGGAAGGACACCATATCCGTAAAAATCCGGTATCCACCATTATCTTAAAAAACAAAGGAACAAGTGCTGTTCAACTCAACGACTGGAGCCTTTGGTTTAATTTTATCCGATCAATTGATCCCGGCAAGGTCGACAAACGTTTCGCAATAGACCACCGAAACGGCGATCTTTTTCAGGTAAGCTTTAAGAAAAACAACTTTGTACTGCAAGCTCAGGATAGTGTCCACATCGATTTTATAACGACGGGGCTAGTCAATTACACAGATGGACCCATTGGTCTATATCTAAAAAATAACCAGACTGGGCTTGCCACCACTATTTCAGATTATTCTGCTGTTAAAACTGCTCCTCAATCAGAAGCTGAAAAAACAGACTACTTCGCATATAAATACGACCAAAACAAGCTCGTAGAAGGTGTCACCGCACAAAGTATCATCCCCTTACCAAGCCACATTAATGTCAACATCAACGAAAAGTTTAATTTATCAACAGGTGCAAAACTTTTTGTAGATAATGAATTTGCTAGCGAAGCGAGATTCCTGACAGATTTCTTTTCAACATATTCAAGTATTAAGCTAACGGCTTCAACTAGCCCGCAGCGCGGTATTGAAATCGTAAAAGTTAACACCTTAAAGCCCGAATCCTATCGATTATCGATTACTGCTGATGGTGTAAAAATAGAAGCTTCAGATAAAGCTGGTGCTTTCTATGCCATTCAATCTTTAAAATCATTTATCAATCATGATCAGTGGAATAAAGCTACAAAATCCATTGCTTTACCGCACAGCAATATCGAAGATAGCCCACGTTATGGGTACCGTGGATTTATGCTGGACGCTGCCCGTAATTTTCATAGTAAGGCCGAGGTTTTAAGAATATTGGATCTTATGGCTGCTTATAAGTTGAATAAGTTCCATTTTCACTTCATTGACGACGAAGGGTGGCGACTGGAAATTCCATCCCTACCTGAACTCACAGCTGTCGGAGCCAACCGTTCGGCTAACTTTGAAGACGGTAAAGCAATACAACCTGCTTATGGATCTGGAGCGACAGCCAAGCCGCATCAATTCTATAGTGTGAACGACTACATCGAAATTTTAAAATATGCTCAGGAAAGACACATCGATGTGATTCCAGAGGTGGAAACCCCCGGCCATGCTCGCGCAGCGATCAAAGCCATGCGTGCACGTTTTGCCCATTATTCAAAACTTGGCGATCAGCAAAAGGCAGAAGAATATTTACTGGATGATGCAGAAGACAAATCCGTTTACAATTCTGCACAAAACTGGAATGATAACGTTATGAACCCAGCGCTACCTTCAACATACCGCTTCCTAAGCAAGGTGATCGATGAAATTAAAGCGATACACGATCAAGCAGGGGTTCCACTGAAAATTATCGATTTGGGAGGTGACGAGACTCCAAGTGGTGTTTGGGAGAAATCGCCGAAAATATTGGCCTTTATGAAGGAAAATAATATCGCAAATGTACTCGACGTATGGCCACTGTATATTTCCAAGATTAATGCCCTGGTTCAAGAAAAAGGACTGACGATGTCGGGATGGGAAGAGATGGGCATGCGCAACAAAGGTAATGGCATGGTTGCAAATGCGGATCTGGGAAAATCAGGCATCCATTTAAATGTATGGAACAATCTACCCGGACAAGGACAGGAAGACCTCGCCTATCGATTGGCCAATGCTGGCTATAAAGTTGTTTATACGAGTGCAGCAAATAACTACCTGGATATGTCATGGGATCGTGACTTTGCAGATCCCGGACATAGTTGGGTGGGCACTGTCAATCTGAATAGAACTTATTCCTTCTCCCCTGAAAATTTCTTCATCAACTTAAGAAAGGATGATACGGGAAAAGACTTTAAACCAGAGGCATACACCAATAAAGAACAGCTTACAGCGGAAGGGAAGAAAAATCTCCTCGGGATCAAAGGTGCTTTATGGTCAGAAAAGATCTCTACTGACCAACGTCTCGAAGAAATGATATTTCCACGTTTAATAGCCATCGCCGATCGCGCCTGGGCCCCAGAACAAGCTTGGGAAAAAGGGAATTCTTTTGACGAAGCTACGTATCGCAAATCGTATACTGCCTTTATCAAAAAGCTGGGCGAGGATGAATTGAGAAAACTGGATAGGATAAATGGAGGCTATACTTATCGACTTCCCAAAATTGGAATTAAGAAAGAGGGCAACCAACTCCTTATCAATACCGATTATCCTGGTTTTAAAGTCTATTATAGCGACAACGGCAGTACACCAACACAAAAATCCAAAACAGTGAATGGCCCGATACCATTCCAGACTGGTAAGAAATACGTATTTAAAGTATATGACGCCAAAGGACGATCCGGCGATGTAATCAGCTACTAGTTTACAATGTGCCCTATTCCACTTGTAGCGTACTTTTGAACCAATACTAATGGTCACATAAACAAAAATCCCTGCTTCGATCTTGAAACAGGGATTTTGTTTATAGATAGTCTTGCGTATAAACTAACGTGTTAATCTAATCAAATTTCCATCTTACAAATGCTTCAATGGCTTCGTAATTTGCTAGACCTAATTGATCATATAAAGCTGCTGTTTCGCTCGTGCGATCTTCTGCACGTACCCAGAATTCACGTGGATCATCACCAGGGAATACAGGTAAGTCTTTTTGAGACTGGTGCTTAAAGATAGCCAAACGCTTACGATAAACTTCTTGTGGAGATAAAGGAACAGCCATTTGGATTTCATGAATAGGATATTCATGCCATGCTCCTCGGTATAACCATAACCAACAATCTTTGGTCCACTCATCTGTTTTGCTCAACCTATTTAATGCTTCAAACAAAATGTCAAAACATACTTTATGTGTACCATGTGGATCAGCAAAATCACCTGCAGCGAATACCTGATGTGGTTTTACATGACGCAATAACTCCATTGTTTGCTGAATATCGTCTTCGAAAGATACATTTTTCGAAAACTTCTGTCTATCATAGAAAGGCAGATCCTGGAAGTGGATATTTTCATCCGGCAAACCTACCAAACGAGCTCCCGCGATAGCCTCTCCTTTACGAATCAATGCTTTGATTTTACGGACCAATTCGGTGTCAATCTGATTCGGTTTTTTTGTTGCAAAAATTGCTCGCTCCTCATCATAAATCCGACCAATCTGGGCCGCCTCTGAGTCCGCTCCGATCTGTTTAGCGAGATCTTCGGCAAACTCCAGATAACGTATCACATCATCGTCCCAAACCGCCGTGTTACCACACGTCTGATAGGCAACATGGACATTGTGTCCTTGATCTGCCAGACGAATAAATGTCCCCCCCATAGAGATCACATCATCATCAGGGTGTGGAGAAAATACAATCACATTTTTCTTCGCTGGATTGGCACGCTCAGGACGTTGTGAGTCGTCGACATTGGGTTTGCCCCCGGGCCATCCAGTGATCGTATGCTGAAGTTCATTAAAAATACGGATATTAATATTATATGCAGGGCCAGTCTCTGTAACCAACTTCGCCATACCATGTGCATTATAATCCTCATCGGTAAGTTTCAAGATTGGTTTTTTGATTTCTAACGCTAACCAAACAACGGCTTTTTTTATGAGCGAAGGTGTCCAAGTAACGTCTTCTGCCAACCAAGGAAGATCAAAACGTGTCAGCAACGAAGCAGCGGCTTCATCCAATACAAATTCAACATGGTCAGACAATTGAAGATAAGTTGCAGGAATCTCTGCGGAGATTTCGCCTTCAACGGCTTTTTTAATAATCTCAGCTTTTGTTTCAGTCCATGCCATTAAAATGATTTCTCTTGCCTTGAAGATTGTTCCCACTCCCATGGTAATTGCTTTTGTTGGTACATTTTCCTTTCCACCAAAAGCACGGGAAGCATCACGACGAGTCAAATCATCTAAGGTGACCACACGTGTGCCTGAATTAGGCGCAGAGCCTGGTTCATTGAACCCAATGTGGCCTGTACGGCCGATACCTAGTAATTGAATATCTAAACCTCCTGCCGCTGTAATCTTCTGCTCGTAAGCCGCACAGAATGCATTTACTTGGTCAGGAGCTAAGGTACCATCTGGAATATTTACATTTGCCGGATCGATATCTACGTGGTCGAACAAGTTTTTGTTCATAAATGTAACATAGCTCTGATCGGCATCAGGTTGCATAGGATAGTATTCGTCAAGATTGAAGGTAATCACGTTCTTAAAGCTTAAACCTTCTTCTTTATGCAAGCGAATCAGCTCTTGATAGACCTTTACCGGTGTGGCGCCAGTAGCAAGGCCTAGAACAGCCTTCTCACCTTTCTCTTGCTTTGCACGAATAATTTCAGCTATACGATTTGCAACGTTTTTCGAAGCTGAATTTTGATCTGGATAGACGCTCACAGGGACTCTTTCGAAGCGTGTCTCTTCCAATAAATTTAATCTAGCCATTTTTTTATGGGTATATTGATAAACGTGAATTACAAATTTATAAAATTAGTGACTCAAGTTGAAGTAAAATTTTAATAAAGTACTTCTTTCTTAGCAATATTTTAAATAAAACCTTTTAGCTACATTTTTAGCGACTCAAATACCTTTAAATTTGATTCAAAATCGCTATCGCTTTTGATAATGTTTCCTCCCTCTTCGCAAAGCAAACGCGTAAAACCTGCTGATTTGTAACCTCCTTATAGAATGCGGACAGTGGAATTGTTGCTATCTTATGTTGTGTTGTTAAGGAGCAGGCAAATTCAAATTCCTTTTCATTGCTAATGCCGCTATAATTTATATTCAAGAAATAAGTCCCTTCGCAAGGGAGAATCGTAAAACGTGAATCTTTTAATCCTTCTTTCAGTAGATTTCTTTTACGCTCAAAAAAGCCCGATAGACTTTTTACATAACTTATATCGGCTAGATACTCTGCTATAGCATATTGCATAGGGGTATTGACACTAAATACGTTGAACTGATGTACTTTTCTGAATTCGTGGGTTAATTTCGGCGGGGCAATACAGTAACCAATTTTCCAGCCTGTAGTATGCAACAACTTACCGAAGGAGGCGACAACAAAACTTCGTTCGCGCAGAGTAGGTATTTCCAGTACCGACTGCGGCGATGCCCCGTCAAACACAATATGCTCGTATACCTCATCGCTCAGCAACAGGATGCTAGTCCCCTCCAATAGCGCTCCCAACTTAATCAGTTCTTCCTTACCCAATACTTTCCCCGTTGGATTATTCGGATTGTTGATAATAATCAGTCGCGTTTTACTGTTCATTAATGTTGCTACGTAATCCCAGTCAATCTGAAAATCGGGCGCCAATAATCGGACGGGCACAACCTTACCGCCAAACAGTTCGATGGTTGGTGCATAACAATCGTATGCAGGTTCAAATATAATAACCTCATCCTGCGGTCTAACTACGGTAGCAATAGCTGTAAAAATGGCTTGCGTCCCCCCTGAGGTAATGGTTAATTCTTCCGTTGCATCGACCTCAACGTTATAAATCTGATTATATTTTTTGACGATTGCATCCCGTAGAGACTGTGCTCCGATCATTGGTGCATATTGGTTGTATCCCTTTTGCATCGCCTCAGTAACCAATTTTACCAACCTCGGATCGGCTTCAAAATCGGGAAAACCCTGGGAAAGATTTAAGGCCTGATGCGCATTGGCCAACATGGTCATCTTAGTAAAAATCGTCGTACCAACATGCGGAAGTTTAGAGGTTAGGTTGAAGTTCATTTTTTGACATTTTATTAATCTACTAAATTAGTGGATTTTCTTATATTTGTAAATATATATAAGAATAGTAATATGATAAAATACATCACACTACTTTTTTTGATTCTGCCATTCTTCGGATCAGCGCAAAAAAAGGAACTTACCAAAGGAGAGTATATTGCTCGTGTTAAGGCTGCTCCCGATTCTATTTCTACGTTGGTTGACTTGCGTAGAGTCGGAGGTTATGATCCTGTTTACACAGAGCTTCAGGCACTTTATAATTCCTTGAGTAATACTGTAAAAAACTCAAGTGAAGGGAAAGAGTTTCAAGATTATTTAAATACGTTAGAAACCGTTCAAATTGGAAAAATAGCACCAGCATTTACCCAAAATGACACCAGCGGAAACCCCGTCAAACTTTCGGATTTTAAAGGGAGATATGTGCTTCTTGATTTTTGGGCCTCCTGGTGTCCGGACTGTCGCGTAGAAAGTCCAGATCTTGTAAATACATACCAACAATTCAAAGGTGAAAACTTTGAAATATTGGGAATATCCTTTGATAAGGACCGCAACTCCTGGATTAAAGCCATTCATGCCGATAAACTACACTGGAGACATGTTTCGGATCTAAAACGTTGGCAGAATGATGTCGGAACACTATATGGTGTAAAATCTATTCCCCAGAACGTCTTGATTGATCCCAATGGAAAAATTGTGGCGAAAAATTTACACGGTGATGCTTTACGTGCAAAATTGAAAGAAGTATTGAAAAAGTAACCTATAGATGATCAATTCCAATAAAAAGACCATGCCTTTAAAAGCGCATGGTCTTTTTAGGTTTAATGACGACGGTGTTTCTCAACGCAAACTACAGCAAAAGGTTTTCTGCACAAACTGATGCGTAAAACACATCCCGTAATCCTTACTAGACGCTTATTTACCAGCCAAACAAGGCGCTTCTACTAACCAAATAAGGCACTGAATATATCCTCTAACTTGGCGACAGGCCGAATTGCAATAGTATATTTTTTCGCATCCAGGCCTTTGGTATTGAATTTAGAAATAAATATACCATCAAACCCCAACTTTTCAGCCTCTTGTATTCTTTGTTCAATCCGATTTACAGCTCTTATCTCGCCCGATAATCCAACTTCACCTGCGAAAGTCAGATTAGAGCGAATCGGTATATCTTGTTGTGAAGAAATAATCGCTACCACTACGGCCAGATCGATTGCAGGATCTTCTACGCGCAGTCCACCGGCGATATTCAGGAATACATCTTGTGCGCTCAGCCTAAAGCCAAAGCGTTTCTCCAAAACGGCCAAAAGCATATTTAACCGTTTCGTATCGTACCCCGTAGAAGAACGCTGTGCTGTACCAAATGCTGAGTTGCTCACCAGCGCCTGCACCTCGATCATCATCGGCCGCATCCCTTCCAGCATTGCCGCAATGGAAACTCCACTGACTGGCTCGTCGCGTTGCGAAATCATAATCTCAGAAGGATTGGACACTTCCCGCAGTCCTGACCCCTGCATTTCGTAAATGCCCAGTTCTGAAGCCGATCCAAAGCGATTTTTTACGGCTCGCAAAATGCGGTAGACATGGTGACGATCGCCTTCAAATTGAAGTACGGTATCCACCATATGCTCCAATACCTTGGGACCAGCAATCGATCCATCCTTGGTGATATGCCCCACAATAAAGACGGGAGTACTTGTCTCCTTGGCAAACCGCAACAATTCAGCGGTACATTCGCGAACCTGAGAAACCGAACCCGGAGCGGATTCAATCTGTGCGGAATGTAAAGTCTGTATCGAGTCAATAACAATGACATTGGGCTGTACCGTCTCGATCTGCTTGAAAATATTTTGCGTGGATGTTTCCGTCAGGATATAGCAATTAGCTTTGGATGACTGTGACAGTCGTTCGGCCCGCATCTTGATCTGCTGCTCACTTTCCTCCCCGGAAATATAAAGTGTCTTGACTTGTGGAATGGATAAAGCTAACTGTAACATTAACGTTGACTTTCCAATCCCAGGTTCTCCACCGATAAGCACCAGTGACCCCGGAACAATCCCGCCACCAAGAACCCGATTAAACTCCTGATCAGGCGTGGATATACGAGACTCATCTTGGTAAACAATTTCGTGAATAATAGCCGCTTTATTCGCCCTTTTCGTATTGCCTCCAGTTGTAGAACTACGCCATTCGGGGACTTTTGAACTCCCTTTTTCGACCACTTCTTCAACAAAGCTATTCCATTGCTTACAGGAAGGACATTGTCCCATCCATTTGGGAGATTCATAGCCACAATTTTGACAGAAGTATGCTGATTTTGATTTTGCCATGCTACGAATTTACAAATTTATAGCTGTTAAAAGCGTAATCACATGGCCGCACGCATTACATCTTACCCAAGCCATTACACATACCTCAATAATGCGGCATGTATACCGGAACGTACTGAAAAGCCTTAAAAAAAAGAAGTGTTTATTCTTCATTTTCTTTCAAAATCCGCAAGAAATTTTGTCCCATAATTTTCGCTATATCCACATGTGAATACCCTCGCTCCAGCAGTGCTTTAGTCAATAGCGGAAATTTAGAAACATCTTCCAGACCTTGCGGTGAGGATTCTATGCCATCGAAGTCTGAGCCTACCGCAACGTGATCAATACCAACTTTTTTGACCAGATAATCGATATGATCCAATAATTTCGACAATGGAGCATCCGCCTGTCGCTGAAGTTTCTTTGGCAACTTCTCATACATAGACCAAGTACTCAGTTTTGATGTCCCATCATCACCAAATTTGCTTAGATACAAACTCTTAAGCCTAGCTTCATAGGCAGGATCCAAAAAACCCGAATAAAAATTTACACCAACCACACCCCCATTGCTTTTCAGCGCCTCCAACTGTGCGTCTTTCAGGTTTCGGAAATGTGGACATAATTCAAAGGCATTACTATGGGAAACCAAGATCGGTTTTGTCGATACCGCCAATACGTCATAAAAGGTCTGTTCGCCACCATGGGACAAATCAACCATCATGCCCAGTCCGTTCATCTTCCGGATAATTGTTCGACCTTTCTCCGTCAACCCTTTATCCTTGGAATCCATCTTGTCCGATTCCATCGCGGCACAACTTGCCCAAGACAAATTATAATTCCAGGTCAAGGTTAAATATTTGGCACCACGGGCATAAAGTCGCTCAAGATTATCCAAACTTTCTTCAATCATATTTCCACCTTCCACACCGATCAAAGCGGCTATTTTCCCTGTTTTTACTATCGAATCGATAGCTTGTGAAGACTTTGCCAGACTTATTTTATCGGTATTTGCCGCAATCATTTTTTCCAAGGCATCTATCTGGTCATTTGCGTGCTTGAATGCACCGGTCTTCCATTTAGCATCATCGGACCATACCGCAAATACCTGCACATCGACACCCCCTTCCCGCAGCCGCGGCAAATCAGTAGCACCTGTTTTTAACCGTTGGCCAATATCTTTCCCCTGAAAAATGGATGCATAAATCACATCATTGTGTCCATCGACGACGACCATATTCTGGTGGATTTTTTTATAGTTTTGGCTATATCCAATAGAAGTACCTGCTGTCATTGCTAGCCCTAGTAATATGAGGCTCTTAATCATCGTTGACTTTCATTGATCGATTCATAAATAGCATCCTGAATTCTGCTTCTGATATTCAGATCCAAAAGCTTGGTCGTCACTTGAGGGTGTACCCGATTGGACAAAAAGATATAGATCAATTGATTTTGTGGATCAATCCAGATACATGTTCCAGTATAGCCTGTGTGACCAAAGACGGAACTATTTGCTAACTTCGATGGATATTCATTTTTAGGATTGGGATCCCAACGGTCAAAACCCAACCCCCGGCGACTGCTTGTCGATTGCCTGGATGTAAATAAGTCTATTGTTTCCGTTTTAAAGTAGCGCTCCCCACCGTATTCTCCTCTATTGAGTAAGAGCTGACCATAGATCGCCAAATCGTTTGCGGTAGCAAATAGTCCGGCATGCCCGGCAATACCTCCAGCCATTGCCGCACCTTGATCGTGTACATAGCCTTCTAACAATGTTTTTCGAAAAGAGGTATCTTGTTCGGTAGGAACAATTTCTTCTTTTGCAAAACGTATTCTGGGAAGATAACCAGCACGCGTCATGCCCAATGGCCTATAGAAGTTCTCCTGCACGTAATCTTGCATCGGCTCAGCCGTCTGATGTTCTGCAACTTCCTTCATCACATACATGCTGATATCGCTATATACATAGTTTCCTGTGGGCTTTACGGGCGATTTTAACATCTCTGGCCACATAAAATCACGGTAATAATCGTTGAGGATATAGCTATTATCCGCCATTTTTACTTGATGGTTAGCATCCGGAACTGAAACGACGTCTCCAGCTTTCAGATATTTATAAAAGGGAATAAAGGGTGTAAAACCGGCCTCGTGCAACATGACGGAACGCAGTTTAATGTCCTTTTTATTGGTATACTTGGCCTGCCATAAGTAATGGCCCATGGTACTATCCAAATTGATCACATTCCGCTCTGTAAGGCGCATAATTACAGGTGTTGTGCCTGCTATCTTACTGACAGATGCCAGATCGAAAATATCATTTGTTTTTGTAGGAATAGCTTTCGAATAGCTGTGGAATCCATAAGATTTCTCCAGCAGAACCTGTCCATCTTTTACGATCATGACAACAGCTCCAGGCGTTGCTTGCTTATCAATGGCTTCTTGGGCAATAGCATCAATTTTCTTGGTCAATTTCGCCAGATTCAGATGAGCGCTTGACGCAGAGCCGTACTGCAGTCTTGTTTGTGTAGTTTTGACATCACCAGCACTGATGGGAACTCCACCAAAAACTGACATTGCGACGTGACGTTGTCCAGTTTCTGAAAAAGGGGCTAATAATTCGATCAAGTCAGACGATATGTGTTCAGTTAGTGCCTTTTTGCTTTTTTCATTTTCGAAAAAATGACAAAGGATGACTTTTTTATTGTTTAATACCGCCTGTTTCAACTGGGCGAGACAATCTGCATCCAAGTCATCTTCCTTTCCAGCGACAATAATTGTATTATAGTATTTTATATCTTCATCGATTTTACTAAAATCAAAAACTTTAGTGTCTGCATAACGGGCCAACTGCTCTGTAAACACATTATATTTTACTGCATTGGGAACAACAACAGCGATGCGAAGCCGATCTAGATTTTTCAAAGGCAGCAACTGATCGCGGTTATTAAACAGTATCGTTTCATTTTTAACGGTGGATTTATATTGAGCAAACAGGGGGCTAATACAGAACAAACCTGCAAATAACACCCCAAAAAGTCCTTTTTTCATTCTGCTTTTATCGTTTTTTAGGTTCTATCAAATAAAAATACGAATTAAATACACAAGGAATACAGGACGGTTAAAAAAAATCAATTTTGTTACGTTAAACTGTCTTCGAATTAAAATGTCTTTTTCCTTTAACTTTAGAGGTACAAGTAATCTTTAAGCGAATTTCAAATAGCCTTTGATTAGCCAGGGCCCGATTGCATCCTGAAGGTTTTTTCTGTAAGTTTGACTAATGCCAGAATTGATTCAAGATAAAACCATATTTTCCTTACTGGAAGTTAGCCGCAGTATCCAAAAGACACTTGCAGAGCGGTACAAGAGTTTGTACTGGATTAAAGCGGAAATGAACAAGCTCAATCATTATACCCATTCTGGCCATTGTTATCCCGAGCTAGTAGAAAAACAGGACGGTAAAATTGTCGCTGAAATGCGGTCTATCTTATGGAAAACCGATTACAACCGTATCAACAACAGTTTTCTTAAGATTGCTCAAGAACCGTTACGAGAAGGAATTACGATGTTATTTCAGGCAAGTATCTCCTATGATCCGATGTACGGATTGAGCCTGCGCATTGTTGACATCGATCCGACATTTACCTTAGGCGAACTTGAAAAGGAGAAGTTGGACAGTATTCGAAAGCTGAAGGCAGAAGGCATTTATGAGTCTAATAAGTTGCTGGCCTTTCCAGCCGTTCCCAAACGACTAGCGATCATTTCGGTAGAAACAAGTAAGGGGCTTTCTGATTTTTACAAGATTATTAATCAAAACCTTTGGGGTTACCGCATCGAATGCACACTCTTCCCCGCATTATTACAGGGTGACAAGTCAGTGCCTTCCATTATCAACCAACTCGCCGTTATTGCCGAAAAAATCAGCTTGTACGATGTCGTTGCCATTATCCGGGGCGGGGGTGGTGAAGTCGGTCTTTCTAGTTATAACAATTATTTACTGGCGCGGGCTATCGCGATGTTTCCCATTCCAGTATTAACCGGTATTGGACATTCGACAAATTATACGGTCAGCGAAATGGTCGCTTATAAGAATGCGATCACCCCCAGTGAGCTCGCCGACTTTTTGATCCAAAAGTTTCACAATTTCGCTATTCCGGTCGATAAGGCAGCGGAGCGAATACAGCAACTTATTGCTACTCGGTTTAAAGAAGAGCGCAACATGCTATCTCAAACCGCAACGCACATTCAATGGATCGGAAAAAGAGAAATACAAAGCGCTAGAACAGCCATTCAGCAATTTCAGCATGAACTTAGCTCCTTGATAAAATTGCGCTTTTACGAGCATAAGACAGCGCTGGCGCATACCGAGCGAATTATTCAGCTGGCTGATCCAATTCGATTATTAAAACAGGGATTTTCAATTACAAAAGTTAATGGAAAACTGTTGCAGTCGATTACACAAGTATCACCCGGCGATGTCATACAAACCATACTCGAAGATGGAGAATTGCTAAGCACAGTGACGGATAAATTTCCAAAACCGGAATTGGACGAAGACGATGCATAATTTAGCGATTGGCAAAAAAAATTAAAGAAAGCATATCATAATGGAACAGAATTATACCTATACAGATGCCTTTAACGAGTTACAAACTATTGTAAGGGAAATTGAGAATGGTTCAACAAACATTGATGAACTCGCCGAAAAGATTAAAAGAGCATCAGACCTTATTCAGGTCTGTAAAGCCAAATTAACGGCGACAGAGGAAGAGGTGAATAGTTTATTACAGAAAATATCACCAGCAGAAGAGACCAATGAAGAGGAATAGCCAACCAGCAGACCTATTAATACTGATAATACCATAATAAGTATGACATCGCGGGTTTCAAGCAGTTGAAATAGGCTATCCATACGTTCATTTCTTCTTCATCCAATTGAAGAAAAATAGAGAGATCTATCAAATGACCTCTCTATTAAAGAAGAAATTTCATCAAAATTATATAAGATTATAGAAGACCTTCAACCATTTGATGTACACTTTTCTGCGAACCAAAGAATAGACTACAAGGGCTTTAATTTATCGGGAGCAACCGCATGAATGAGTGCACGCGCTAAAATTCTATTCGGGTCTATGATGATCATACCATTGTAATCTCGTTCCGGAATAGCCAAAGGTAACTCCGCACATCCCAAGATAATGACTTGTGCGCCCTTTTTCTTCAAGTCATCCATGGCCGATAATAAATCCTCCCTCGCCTTATTCGCAATCGGTACAGGCTGCGCTTTTATTCCATATTCAGCATCATAGATTGCATTATTTACCTTTTCCTGTTCCGTTCCTTCTGGTGTGACGACATCAAAGCCCTTTTCAATAAAAGCCTGCCGATATAAACTATATAGCTGCTCGCCTGCAGTAGAAATAACACCCACCATGTTATCATGGTAGTTCTCGTCCACAAATCGCACAGTCTCATGAACAATATGCAATAGTTGTAACGTGCTCCCGGTGCGTGCAATTTCCTCTTTAACGACAGAAAAAATAGGCTCTGCATGTACGATATTTGATGGAATTGCTGCGATGGTCGCGCCCGCCATTTCCAATTTTTGTAGCACCGAAGCGATGGCCTTTCCAGGATTTTCATTGGATGTATCCAATAAATAGGCTTTCCGATCCGGGATTAAATGAGGACATGAGAACAATAATAGCGGCAAGTGTTCCTGATCGGATCTTGCCGCTGTTTCATCAATAATTTTCTTTGTAATATCTAGGCCGCTATAAGGGCCAAGTCCACCGACTATACCAATCATAATGCTATTATTATATCGATGATATAACCAATAGCATCAAAAATGGTTTGGAGAAATTACCATTCTATCGATTGATCTTCATCAGGAATTTGTGTATTTAACTGCCGCTCTAAGATTAATGATCCTGAAACTTTAAATTTAATTGCTGTGGTAGAAACTAAGGTATAATCGGTAAATTCATAATCGACATTATTTAAAGTAATATAACGATGTAATAAATAAGGACGGACAGCATCCATTTGTTCCGAAATCGTATAACTTGCATCTTTTTTAACAGCAAACTTCATATTTGGATTTTCGGCTCGAAAAGTAACCCCTCCAGTTTCACTAAAGGTTGCAAAGATTTTATAATTCTTCCTGTCTTTACGATCTTCATCGATATTTCCCGCATAAAAGAAAATCGTATTTTCATCAACCACGTAACTTCTTATTTGACTTTTCACAATCGGTGTTTCACTTTCATGCCCATCCATCACAACTTTTAAGGCTGTCCCGCTATACGTTCCTGAATAATTATTAAATGGATTGACACGTAGTAATGCTTTTTTGTAATGTTTTCTGGGATTGATTTTGTATTGCGCAGCAGGATCCTCCAAAATCGTCAGCGGAAGCACCCATTTTTCGGCCATATCAATTCCTTTCAACGAAAAATCAATAGCCATCAATGCTGTATTCTCTCCTGTTTTTATATTCACCGTTTCGGGAATAGAAAAATAGCTATTATCCAGCTGCTCGTAATAAAAATCTTGCCTGTTCTGAAAACGTTCATAATTCAATATGCCCAATGTATCAGCATCTACCCCAACGCGTACGGAAAGATCCATATCATTTGTTGTCGATCCACTCACTTCCAGCGGCTGTAAAAATGTAGTTTTTTGTCCGTCTTTATAACGGACATAAATATTGGCGACTCCCTCACTTTCCAGAGGGGCCTTAAATGAGACATAATGTTCAAATTGCTCCTCTTTCCATTCGTCGTTGCAGGCGTTGCAGACGAATAACACCATCAGGAAAAAAAGCTGTATAGATGACTTTTTCATAAATTTTATAATTGATTAATCATTATAAGTCCAACCAGGATTTTGTGTTAAATTCTTGTTGCGTTTAAGTTCTGTATGACTGATTGGCCAAAACCACATTTTGTCTGCGAAGGTCGTTTTCAGTGTCCAAATCGCAACGGGTTGGTAAAAGAGATCACGTTCTTTTTCATTCATTAAGACATTACAGCCATAAACCGGCAGGGCTTCTTCCACTGGAGCATCCATCCAGCGACGTAAATCATAATAACGTTGTCCCTCGCCCATCAGCTCTATAAAACGTTCACGCTTAATTGTACGACGCAATTCGTTTTTACTGCCATATACACTTTCCGAATAATCCGGAACTCCCGCCCGGATCCGTACAGGCTGAATACCTTTTTTAATTTCAGCGATGTCACGACTTAAAGTGTAACTTCCCCCCCGCCACGATGGAATTGTAAAAGAACCACTTAATTCATTTAATGCTTCGGCATACATCAATAATATGTCTGCGTAACGGATTGCAGGCTCTGCCTTGGGTACCACACGTGATCCTACACCACCTTCGTAAGTATCACTCGGGTGAACAAACTTTTTAACACCAAACCCCGTACGCAACCAATATCCATTGGCAGAGTTAAAGCCATTGCCTTTGGGATCTGCACTGTAATAAAAAACTTGCTTATTACGATTTTCCTCTTTTGTCTCATTCAGCAGCGTCCAAAAACTTCCGCTGTAAGCTACTGAAGCGTAAAACCTGGGTTCACGATTCGCATATTGCAGAGAAGCTCCTGCGCGCAGTGGTCGGTATTTTTTTGCATTATAATCGTCCTGGGTAACATATCCCGTACTTCTGTTTGAGCCGTTACCTCGACCTATTTCCTTATCCTTACCCGGTACATCTGTACCATCATTCATATAATACGCATCGACTAGTTTCTGTGTCAGTCCGTGGGTATTCCATCCTGTCGCCGAGCGTGGCAATTGATGAATAACCATTTGGTCAATCCCTTCATTGGGCTGGTTGCTACCACGGGTAAATATCAGTTCCGGATTGCCTGAGGCAGATAACGTTCCGTCGAAGACCTGTGCATACGATTTCATGGGGTCAATATTTGCCCATCCTTCAGGCCAGCTTTTAGCTGAAAAATTGTGATCCTCGGGAGGTTTGACGGTGGCATCATCACCAGTCTCCTGAAAAGGTGCTGTATACAGCTTGTACACGCCGAGCTCGATTACGTCTCGTGCGGCAGCTGCAGCTTTCGCCCATTTCTCTTCCTGGAATTCTGCTGAAAGCAAGCGTTTACCTTGCTTATCGACCAATAATGCTGCATAACCGGAGTTATTACCATTGGCCAATGGACTTGCGGCATAGAGTAAGACTTTGGCACGGGCAGCCAACGCCGCCCCCACAGTTGGTCGAGCAGAGCCATCTTGTCCGCGCTTCATCCCTAAAGACTCCATTTCTCTAGCTGCCTGTAGCAGTTCATCACTGATATAGGTTGCGCACTCCTCATAGGTGCTCCGCGGAATCGCCAGATCATCATAGCTATCCGTATAATCCAGTCCTTCATCCGGCAACAGCGGAATGGGTCCATATTTACGGAGCAACAGCCAATAAAGGTATGCCCGAGCAAATCGTGCTTGCCCACGATAATCCGAAATTTCAGTTGCCGACATCTCACTGTTCATGTATATGTTCTGAATGAAGGTCGACGCATTACGAATGCCCCGGTAGGATTGCGTCCATGTACCCTGTTTATCACTTTCAGTATATTGGCCCATTTTGAACATGTTGTAAGAGAGTTCATTTTTTGAGGGATCATAATCTCTATCTCGATCACCGTAATACATGTCATCGGCAAAACAATGCGGCGTCAAACCTTTACTGGCAACATCAGCATTCTCTCCTTTAAACTCCTCAAATACATGCGCTAACCATTCTTCCGAATATACCTTACTTTTAAAGGTCTTCTCTATATTAAGTCGATCCTTAAAATATTGATCGGATTTCAAATAATCCTTTTTGCAGGATGAGACAAAACTTGCTCCCAGCACAAGCAGCATTGCTACGCATATTTTATTTCTTTGCATCTTTCTTGATTTTATAGGTTGACATTGATACCAAATGTAAACGACTTAGGCAATGGATAATCTTCACCCCTTGGCGTCGCTAGCTCCGGATCCCAAAGCTTGAACTTTGACCAGGTCAGCAGATTTGAACCAACTAAAAACAAACGGATGCTATTGATCTTTATCCGGTTGGTCATTTGTTTTGGCAGGGTATATCCAATATCCAAGGTTTTCAAACGGAGATATTGACCATTCTTCAACCAAAAGGTTGACTCCCTAAAGTTATTTGGATTGGGGCCATAACTCAACCTCGGATAAGAAGCATTTGGGTTTTCTGTCGACGGATCACCGGATATATCAGCCGAAATCCAACGGTTATCGCCCATTACCCCCTTCAACACTTGTCCCCATTCACCTTCACTAAACGCATAAACTGTTTTCCCATAGGTAAAGAACGTCGATTTACCAGATCCCTGAAAGTGCACACTAATATCCAGGTTCTTCCAGCTTGCTGACGCCCCCACACCATAAACTAGGTTAGGACGTCTTGTTGCCCCAATAGCGACACGATCACCGTCGTCGATGATGCCATCACCATTAACATCCTTATATTTAATATCGCCTGGTTGGTAGTTGCCAAATGTTTGCTTCGGGCTATTGCGTATGTCATCATAATCATTAAACAAACCCAAAGCAATGAGTCCTTTTGCCTGATCAACACGATATCCTTTCTGATTTTGATAACCATAGACGTTATATTCCTCATCGATCTCCGTGATTTCATTCTTACTGTAGGTAATATTACTTCTGGCTGTTAAATTGACTTCCCCCACTTTCTGGTTATATAAGAGGCGTCCATCAAAACCTTTTGATTTTACCGCTCCCACATTCGCGCTTGGTACAGATTCTAATCCGACGAGCGCAGGCAAATAATTTCGAGCCATATATATGCCCGTACGTTCCTCATTGAAGAAATCTAAATTGGCAACTATCTTATCTTTAAAAAGCGCCAGATCAAATCCCAGGTTCTTTTTAGTCGCCATCTCCCAGGTCACATTGGAGGAAGATACCTGACTATATTTCATTCCGCCATAGTATCGGTCGAAACCATAGTCTGCCCACTGATACCCCCCTTCGGGAATCCATACCTGGTCTTCAAAACGTCCGATTTCACTAATTGTCGATAGATAAGGGAAGCGTGCGCCACCGGATAACTGATCGTTACCTACTCTTCCCCAGGAGTACCGGATCTTGAACATATTCATCCACGAAATATTATCTTTCACAAAAGGCTCTTCACCGATGTTCCAGGCTGCTGAAACTGCAGGGAAAAAACCATATTGCCGACCCGGAGCAAAATTTTCCGAACCGTTATAGCCAAAATTAAAATCAGCGATGTAACGCGATTTCCAATTATAGGTTACGCGGCCAGCTAAGGCCTGATTTCTTCTTGCAATTCCATTTTTAATATCATCACCAAGATTGACTGTTCGAATAAGTGCATCACGGGTAAAACGGGCCACGGCACCGACAGTATGATTCCCGATACTACGATCATAGTTAAACATCATATCATAGAATTCGCGTCGCTCGCCACTGGAACTGCTGGCCTGATATAACTCCTGCGGATTTGAAATATGTGTAAAGATCAAATTACCATTCTCATCACGAGCGCGTTCTGCGCGCCATTGTTCAGGCCATTTACGCCGGGATATGGTATTATCGTTATTGGTATCATATCCAATAATTCCCCTAAAACGTAACCCCCTAGTTATGAAATCAAAATTTTGTTCAATAGAGATATTGGTCTGTATATTGTTTTGCCAATTTTCATTGTATCCTGTCTGCGTAGCAACTACCCACGGATTGGTCTGATTTCCTGTTCCAATGGCAGGAACATAACCATTTGAATAGAGTACCGGCGTGCGAATGGGAGAATATCCGAATAACACTCCCCAAAAATCATCGTCTCCTAAACCTGGACTATTTCTTTTATTGAGAGAGCCTGCAATACCTATTTTTAACACGGTACTTTTGGTTACGTTAATATCTGTATTCAACCGATAATTATACCTTTTGTAATTTGCGTTGGTATTGTAATCATTCCGTAGCGTTTCGTCGGTCTTATACATACCACCTTCATCGATATAACTTCCCGACAGAAAATAACGTGCTGTGGCTCCACCGCCTGTCATATTCAGATTGGCCCGGTAAGTCATCGCTCCGTCTTTGAGCAATAAATCTTTCCAATTTACATTGGGATAGAGATCCGGATCCAATCCCAAACGTAGTATTTCCAATTCTTCAGGTTGATAAATCGGGGCAAAATTTCGTGTAATACGTGCCTCGTTCAATAGATTTGCATAGGTAACGCCGTCTTCAAATTCAGGTGTAATGGTACGGCTATTATAGATATTCTCATCTTTAAAATTAATACTGATCTTACCATCTTTACCGCGCTTTGTTGTAATTAAAATGACACCATTTGCCCCTCTGGAACCGTAGATTGCGGTCACAGCGGCATCTTTCAGGATATTAATGGTTTCAATATCTTCGATATTAATGTCATTGATATTCCGCTCGATATTATCGACCAAAACAAGAGCAGAAGCACCTCCACCAAAGGTCGAAATACCGCGGATCCAAAACTCGGTAATATTTTTTCCTGGCTGACCAGACTGCATCATACCTAAAACTCCAGGCGCATTTCCAATTAAAGCGTTACTTATACTCGATGTTGGATTTCCTTTCATCGTGTTGACGTCAACACTACTGGTCGCTGCAGTCGATGTCAGTGTTCTTTGTGTACCCGTACCGGTTACGACAACTTCATCGAGCACACTGGTCTCCGATTCATTCAGTGTCACATCGATAACGCGATTATCTTTCACCAGTATTTCCTGCTTTTTGTAACCAACAGATGAATAGACCAGCGTCTTGTATCGCTCTACTTTTATCCGATAACTCCCTTTATTATCTGTTGTTGTTCCTAACCCCGGCGCATCCTTCACAAAGATGCTGACACCAATAATTGGTGCCTTTTGGGCGTCGACAACGACACCCGTTACTTCCAAAACATCCTGTGCCAGCGCACCGAAAGTGGCACAGAGGAGTAACATACATGTAAATACTATTTTATTCATCATCTTATCACAGGTTAATCTTGGTTATTTTCATCCATCTCCTCTAACGCGATTTTACGGATGCGGCGATTCTCGCGGTCGCCAATATAGAAAGCCCCTTCTTGCTCATTGTAGGCGATGCCCGATGGACGGTCAAATCTCGCTTCTTCTCTCAAATCACCATTAACGTAACCATAAGGGTTGTTATTGAGGCTTGAGCTTCCCCGACCAGCAAATGTGGTAACAGCTCCCTCCGGTGTAAGCACACGAATCGCATGATTCATCTGGTCCGTAAAATAAAAGTCATACTGATCAGGTTTTCCCGCTTCTACGTAGGTTTGATTTTTCACGAATACACCTTGGTATGGTTCATTTACACGAGCGGAAGAACCTACACCATCTTTGTACCCCGATTCCCTAACTTTTCCGCAAACCAGATAAGGTTGATTAAAACGTTTCTTTTCCCAATTGTAATCGGCACGCATCATATAGCCCTGGTTGATCACCAAGATATAAGCATAGTTTCCACTGGGATGAATGATAGCCCGGTACTCCCATTGTGGATCCTGAATAACATATAGAAACTCTGCCTTCGTTGTCTTATCTGTGAAATATTGATTGAGATCAAAGCGGTAAAATTCCCCTTTCGCGTAGCTATTAAAGTACATTTCACCATTCACGGGATGAATGGATGCACCGTTGCATTGTTTACTTCTTGTCAGGACTTCCTTATCGAGGAAATTCCTTGCTCGCGAAAACAATAAGGTAGATTCATCATTTTCCCCACCACGGTCCTGCGAAACAATCATATAGTTGCCGTCTACAGAAAAGTCGACACTACGGGGGCGATCAAAATCCGAACGTTTTTTAGTAATTGTGCTATCCTCGAAATTGATCAGGTATAGGCCATTATTATTATCGAAGGTCATCCAAAGATGCTTGGGGTTTAGGGGATCAAACTTCATAAAAGAAGAAAGCCAAAAACCACTTGCCATCTTGTTCTGATCAGCATCTTTAAACTTCCCGTCTTTCCAAGGCTCATCGCCACGTGAATTTCGATAACCTGCCAGGGTCGACACCACCAATTTACGCTGATAGTCAAAAGGCTCTTGCGCCTTACCGATAACAGGCTTTTCTTGAGCGCCAACGCGCACTTCTATATCCCCTTTAAATGCCTGTTTTGGTACCAGACAATAAAGGGATTCACCCAAAGCGTTGATTACCACAGCTTTTTTGCCCCCGATAAATACCTGTACATTTTTTGGATCGTTTCCAAAATTTTTCCCATAAATCACCAGTCGTTGCCCCATACCACCTGATTTAGGCGCAAAGTCCGAGACAACAACAGGTTGTGAAGGATCAAATGGCACACCCTCTGAAATGCTGCCAATATTGTCGTTCTTACAGCTTCCAAAGCCCAAAATAAGCACTGTAATGGCCCAAATCAACCGATTTAGGAATCCATTATTAGCAGCTATCTGTTTAGTTCTCATAAGGTTTTTAATTGATTAGAGTTTATTTTTATAAACATGAGTATATCACCTTCCATGAATCCTTGACTCACCGATTTGGTACATATTCATTCATTTTTTAGCAATACATACCAGCTATTTTAGGGTAATTTTAAGACGAACGGATTGATGCCCGCCCTATTATCGGGCGAACGCTTAGTTTTGACGTATACATAATTGGTTATTTTTTTTAAAGCTAAATGGTATTAGCTATCCTAAGCTAAAAAAAGACTTTACGACAATAGTTTCAAAGTCTTCTGGTTTTTTAAATTTATAGTTCTAATAATTTTCTAATTGATTCCCGCAATTCATATTGACCTCCAACATTACCTTTCCCAAGATTTGCACTAGCTTCTTCACAAAGAAGATGGATGATTAATTTCTGACTTGATTTTCTAAATGCTTCTCTAAGGTTTTTCTTTCTATAATTGATTAATCAAATTTAGAGATTGTAACGATTCTGATAGGATAGAATTATCTCAATAATATGCGGATTTGTATCATGACTACATCAAGGGGGCTAGTTAAAAAATGATTTTTTTTGATTTATTATTGTATTAGTTTTATATTAAGCTTTCGGAGATATGTATTCAGCACTTTCAAAATCAACAGTGTTATATCTACCAAAACTGGATTATTTAAGCTTTAAGAATTCGGCCTATCAAGATCATGATGAAAAATTTAGGTAAACTAATTGTTTTGTTTATTGCATTAATATTTGCGACCATAAATGCTTACGGTCAAATAGACACTGTTTTAAGAGACAAAATCATTCAAATGGCCAAGAAAGATCAAGACTGGATGATGAACCCACCGAAAAATGTTCATGATAACAGTCAATTCTTTCAAAGAATGGAAGAGATATATCAAGAAAACTACGACGACGCAAAAGTGATTTTTTCAAAGTTTGGTTTTCCTGGATATAATAGGGTCGGGAAAGACGGATCAGATAAGTTTTGGCTGGTCGTGCAGCACTTAAATAAATGGCCGGATTTTCAAAAATTGGTACTAAAAAAGATGGAAGCTGAAGTAAAGAGAAAAAATGCTTCTCCAGATAAGTATGCATATTTATTGGACCGAATAAATCTTAACAAGGGGGAATTGCAAATATATGGTACACAGATTTGGTATGACGTCAGATATCACCGGACTTTTCCCTATCCGATTGTAGATATCAAAACAGTTAATAAGCGAAGAAAAGCTGTGGGTTTAGAAGCTCTCGAAATTTATTTGAATACCACAACAGAATCACATTTTGCACTAAGGGATTCTATAAATCTAAAATCCGGGGTCAAAAAACCTTGGCTTTATAAAGTTCCTTCGCACATGTTTGGTAAATATTAAAATTGAATCAATGCATTGAAAAATACAATTCTCTTTTAAACAATGTTATTTTCGTTTCCAAAAATTATGGTTTGTGACCTTTAAATGTTCTAATTACGCTCATTATGCAAATTTATAGCACTTTAGCTAAATAAACGGAACATATACCCACGATATCTCCTACATTTTATATTGTTTACAATATTTTAATACGCCTGTAGCATTTTCAAATAATTATCCGTTACAATAAATAAACCTAAAACAAGGTTAAGACCAAGAGAGGATCATTTATTTGTCTGATCAATATCAGATAATGTAACTACTATAAACTTAATTATGGAAAATAATTTACAAAAACAGGATCTATTCAATGAACATAGCTATGACCTCCATGCCAATTGGTACAACAACCTCTATCCTGAAAAAGAACAAAAGGTAAAAGTAATCAATTCACTAAATAACTATAAAGGAAGTATAAATCACTGGCTGCAGGAACTTTTTTTCAAATGCCTCACTCCTTTCACCAAGGACAAAAATGCGAAATGGCTTACTCTTGGTGATGCTTATGGACATGACGCGCGCTACCTTCTTGACCAAAATATCCACCATGTCACCGCCAGTGACCTGGATGACAGTTTCCTGAAAATCTCCCATGAACAAGAATTTATTAAGGATTTCTCAGCCCAAAACGCTGAATCATTAACATTGGAAGACGATAGCGTAGATTATATACTCTGTAAGGAAAGCTACCATCACTTCCCTCGCCCCTACGCAGCACTCTACGAAATGATCCGAGTAGCCAGCAAAGCCATCATAATTATCGAACCGCAGGACCCGATATCAAAAATGCCAATCTTATTGTATTTAGCCAATCTGCTGGCAAGAATCAACGACAAAAAGATCAATAAGATATGGAAAAATAGGTTTTCTTATGAAAGGGTGGGAAACTTTGTGTACAAAGTTTCAGAAAGGGAATTTGAAAAATTTGCTGCAGGACTCAATCTTCCTATGATTGCTATTAAAAAACTTAATCCCAATTTTTGGTTTCCCGGCAGTGAACATATCAAAGCTGATAGAAAAGAGAAGGCTTTCAGGCATATTCTTTTCCGAAAGAAAATACGTGATTTTTTTTCCAGTTGGGGTATATTGCCTAGTCAGACACTTTCAATTGCCGTTTTTAAAATTATGCCGAATGAATTTCTGAAGAAATCCCTTATTGAGGAAGGATATAGATTGGTCGAGATCCCGAAAAATCCACATATTAAACACCCATCGTATTAATCCCTTAGAGAAGATAGATATGAAAAATTATTCTATATTACTTTTATTATCATTGATTTTTGTTTCCGCGAATTCATGTAAAAAGGAGAAGACCATTTGTGGGCACTTGGACATGTTGGTACTGACCAAAATAAATTATCTGGACGAAGAAGGAAAGGACCTTATTTTCGGAGATCATCCGTCCTATCCTGCCGAGGACCTGAAAATCTATCAAATATTGCCTAACGGACAGAAGCTCGAGGTATATTTCAGCATCAACAGAAACGAGAAGTTTATAGCTGTAAATATAGACCGTAGTGAAACCGGAACATTTTATATAGAATTAAAACCGGACCTGATAGACAAAATAACATTTAGAAATGAAGCCGATAAAAGCCAGCCCTGCGGCGGGCTGATATTGAAAGAACTAAAACATAATGATATTGCCGGTCAATATGACGAAAAGACACAGGTCTGGATTTTGACAAAATAATATTAACAAATAAAACCTTAACATGATTAAATTAGATATTCCATATAGAATATGGATTGCCCTATTCTCCTTTATTTTCCTGCTGGGCTGCAAAAAAGAGGAACAGAATACATTTGATTTCATACTGAGGACAAACACAATGAGCGCTCCTTTAAATAGTTCGAGTTATCTTCCCATAGTCAGCGGAAACAGTGATTATTCCATTAAAATAGAGAACAGCGATATCGCTACAGCTGAATTTATAGGAGGCGGTAACCTAAACTTTGGATCTATCGTCATTTCGGGAAAGAAAAAAGGAGAAACGATAATATCGATAACCGACAAGGTAACTGGAGCGATTGACGAAGTAAAGGTGAAAGTTACCGATTTTTATATTCCATTTGTCGTCTCGAATGGTGATCACCCTGCGCTGATAAAGAATATGCGGTTTTACTTAGTTAATAATGAAAAAAAAGATGTATTTTTTTTCCAGGAAAAGGATGGAAAATTAGAGTTAAAGCAAAAGGGAAGCTATGAATTTCTAAGTGAAGACGCAGGTGGGATCAAGATTCCCTACCTGATCTTGCGGTATGCTTCGGATAAAGATGGGCATTTTACGGGTTCGACAGCCCCCCAAGTGATCCATAAATTCGATCTGAGGGAGAGTAATGGACAAGTTTATGAACTTTTCCGTGTGGCTTTCGGTGCGAATTGGGACTCAGAGCCTATCCCACAAACAAAATCTTCCCCAATAGCCAGAATGCAGATCATTATGACCGAGATCGGTACAAATTATGGCGTACAGGCCTATTTAGACTCACCAAACTGGAAAGACCACATTCCATCCGATACTTAGGGAAATGAGAGTGACAATTCTCTTCCGCTAATGAATTATTCCGGAAGCAAATTTAGTTTGCTTCCGCTAAGTTTTTCTTATACGAATGGGGCCTTTGATATCATTGAGATCAATGGCCTTTCCCTTTTGGGTGATCAAAACTTTCCCCTGATTCTGCAATGAAATAGCTACATTGATAACTTCTTGCATATGTGCACGCCAATCCTTTGGAAAAAGTTCCCTGGCAATTTCAGAAGGACAGAATGTCTTTTCGCGACCACGGGCTTCGGCAGCTGATAAGATGCTTTCAATTATTGCCTCTTGCTTCATAGTGTAGTAACAGAGAAAAGCTTCTTGAAGTTTTTAACAGAACACTTTAGGTATCATTTTTAAGTATGTCGTAGCGTCAATAGACAAGTTATTATGTCTTCTTTTTCTTGCAACGCTCTGAACAATATTTGACATCATCCCAATTTTTCTCCCATTTTTTACGCCAGGTAAATGACCTTCCACAGGTCGCGCAAATCTTCTGCGGTAGATCTTGTTTTTTAACCCCTTTCATCTTTCCATTGTTTTTTCATCGAACCGTATTGCACATTGGCTTCTGCCTGCTTCCATCGTTTATAGAACACTTCTGCTGCTGCAGCCTTCTCCCTATCACCCGTTCCACGTTCCAATAGCGCATAATCATCTTCCTTATCGTACTTTTTCCCTCCTTTATAGTTGGCGTAGCGACGTGCACGCGTGTATCCCATCTGCAGATACTTGCGTGCCATGTCTGCTCCAACAAAGTCATCCGCTTTTAGATAATCCTCGAACAAATTGAAAATTTTCTCACTGCTCTCCTCGGCAATGGCCTCAGTTTTAAAGCGCCAATAACGGCCAATTTCCGATTTATACGGTTCACAGATCAACACTCCCTGTTCTCCTTTACCAACTCGGTATTCGGCTGGTTTCAAACGATAATCAATATCGGGCTTCCACGGGTAGTGCTTTTTATCAAAGTTCAGGTAGCTCGGCTTTGGGGTGCTCATACGTATATTTTAGATTTTTACCTTTCGCTCACTATATCATGCTCATTTCATAGCTTTAATCCTATTTAGATGCATTAAAAACTGCATTTCGGTACAAATAGTTTGGCTAAATCTATCATATTTTGATTCTGCTCATTTTTTTGCAAACAAAATCAGCTCCTATAACCAGAACATTGATATACGAGCAGTTAGACAGTCCAAGGTGAGCCAACCTTGTCTCAAACGCTTCTCAAAGACATCCAGAGGCGGTTTCAACGGCTATCCGACGGGGTAGCGATATCACCTTCAGGGGACTGTTTCATCACTAACTTCCTATTAACTTCTACCTTTTATCGAATTGGACCCGGCTTTTAATCGGCTTTTCCTCGAATTTTACCCGAGGCAGATCCGAAGCCCGCCCGAAGAAAGTTCGAGCAATGCTGGGAAAAAGGCAGGAATTGGTCTGGTATTGGTTGACTGTAGGTTTTAATCGCAGATATGGCATAGCTTCCCTTTTCTAATCGATAAATTAAATAATAAATTTCAAAATTATACCTACCAAAAGCGTCCCAATTAAAAAATCTTCTATCCCCACTACCGCAGCCCAAAAGCTAAGTCTTCATAGATTTTCAACTCATATTTAGGTTTCTTATTTTAGCATTCAAGAACCGTTATTATGCCATGAAGAGAAACCGATTGATCCTTGTGCTCGTTTTTGCCCTATTGTTTGTTTCCTGCAAAAAAGAAAATTCTGGACAGGATATGACTGACCTCCTGAAAGGAAAATGGAACTTAAAAAGTTATGAAACTACCCTTTCCACGGGTGATAAAAATGGAAACAGTAATGTTCAGACAGACAACCTCCCTTACCAATATCTGATTTTTGATGGTCGTGACAGTGCTTCATTACGGTTGATGGAGCCGTATTTTATCGGTTCAAGTAGCACCGGAGATGGCGGAAAATGGGATCTACCAGGCGCAGATGTAAGCATTAAAGACGGTAACATCCAGACCAGAGAACCTATTTATTACCGCAAATATTATTATCAGGTCGCAGGAAACCGTCTCTTGCTTAAGGAAAACAAGACATTTAATCCATCCGCATGGGTAGAGAAATGGGGAAACCCTGCGACAGGAATTGTCGATTCCCTCGCAGATTATTACCCAAAGCTCAGGAAAGATATAGATTGGTGGGATATATCCGTCGATGAAAATTCATTAAAATTGCAGCAGGAAATCAGCTATAGCGGCAAGGATAGCTTTCGTTCCAAAGTAATAATGGTCTTTTCAAGAGATTAGAGAAGGGCCGCTATTTCTACCCGTATACTCTGTAAGAAAAAGCTGAAAAACAAAAAAGCCTGCAAATATTTAATTTGCAGGCTTTTCTATGTGTTGACTTTTAGATCTGTAGCCCGTAGGGGAATCGAACCCCTGTTTCAAGAATGAAAATCTTGCGTCCTAACCCCTAGACGAACGGGCCTTTTAGGCAATTCCAATAACATTGTTGTTTTTGGAGTTGCAAATATAGACCTTAAAATCAGTATTCCAAAAATAATTTTAATATTTTTTAAATAAGATCAAAACCGATATCTCTTCGGAAGTATTTTCCTTCAAAATAAATTCTTCCCGCATCTGCTGTAGCCTGTTGAAGGGCTTCAAACAAAGTATCCTGTAATGTGGTCACGGCAATGACACGCCCACCTGCTGTAACGATCTTGCCCTCTACTTCCTTCGTACCTGCTTGAAATACGATGGACTCTTTGACATTTTCAATATTGGTTATCTCTTTTCCAGATTCATAATCTCCGGGGTAACCGCCGGCAACCAACATCACTGTTACTGCAGTTTGAGGCGATACTGTATAAGAACGTTGATCCAAATTACCGTGTGCAACACCTTCCAGTAAATCCAAAAGATCCGATTCAATACGTGGCAATACGGATTCAGTCTCCGGATCCCCCATACGAACATTATATTCGATCACATAAGGTTCCCCCTCCACATTCATCAGCCCAATGAAGATAAACCCTTTATAAGGGATACCATCCTTTTTAAGTCCCTCTACTGTTGGTCTGATTATACGCTCTTCCACTTTATTCAAAAAAGTCTCATCCGCAAAAGGAACAGGAGATATCGACCCCATGCCCCCCGTGTTTAGACCTGTATCGCCTTCCCCAATACGTTTATAATCTTTTGCAGAAGGAAGCACTTTATACGAATTGCCGTCTGTCAAAACAAAAACAGACAATTCAATCCCGCTTAAAAATTCTTCAACAACCACAACCCGGCTCGCTTCCCCAAATTTAGACTCTGCAATCATCGCCTTTAACTCAGCCTTAGCATCCTCGAGGGTCTCGCAAATCAGTACCCCTTTACCAGCAGCCAAACCATCCGCCTTCAGCACAATAGGCAATTTTTGCGTTTCAAGATACGCCAGCCCCTCGTCCAATGATGTCGCATCAAAGGACCTCGAAGCTGCTGTAGGTACACCATGGCGATCCATAAACTGCTTTGAAAAATCTTTTGAGCCCTCCAACTGAGCACCCTCTTGTTGTGGCCCTATAACGGGGATATGCTTTAAATCTTCCCGGTTTAAGAAGTAATCATGAATACCTTTGACCAAAGGCTCTTCCGGACCTACCAGCACCATGTGCACATTATTTTCCAGAACGAAGGTAGCAAGAGCTGCAAAGTCAGTAACCTTAATATTTACATTCTGACCATACGCACCCGTTCCTGCATTGCCTGGAGCAATAAACAATTGATCTAAACGGGGACTTTTCGACAATTTATAGGCAAAGGCCGATTCACGACCTCCTGAACCGATTATTAGGATATTCATAACACAAAGATATTTTTTTTATGCTAATTTAAGGTATCAGTGGTTTTAAATAAGACTAATATTTAATTTATAAATTGATTAAAGGAAAAATATTTTCTAATTTTCATAAAACATTAGTCATATGTATCCTAAATTACTGCTTTTAATAAATTTCCTGTTATTCGCTTTATTGGCACCGGCTCAGATCGACCAAACGCTACAAAAGCTAGAAACCTACCACGAACAACACGTGAAGGAAAAAATCTATCTACATGTGGATAAAAATGACTATTCGGCAGGAGAAACGATCTGGTTCAAATTATACTGCACCACAGCTCCTTTTAACTATTTGAGCAATATCAGTAAAATAGCCAATGTGGAATTGATCTCACCCACAAATAAAATTATTAAAAGCATCAAAATCCCGGTCACAATCGGCCTCGGCATAGGAGACCTCAACTTGCCGGATACACTGGAAGAAGGCTCCTATCGAATTCGATCATTCACCAGATGGATGCAAAATGACTCGACAGCTAATTTCTATGAGCGAGTCATCCCTGTCACAAATGGCCGATCGGATAATGTCATGACGAAAAGTAGCCTCATTAAAAACGGAACTGAAAATATCTTCCAGATCAATCTCAAAACTATCCAAGGAGCCCCCCTAATCAATAACAGCATTAGTTATACCCTAAAACAGGATAATAACAAAGAAAAATCTGGGCGATTAAAATCAAATGAAAATGGAACAATAGCACTGGAATTGAAAGATGACTTTAAGGGAGGAACGCTATCGTTGCAATTTCTTTCTCTAGACAAAAGACGTGTGTTAAAAAGTTTTATTATCCCTGACCCAAACAGCCAAAATAGCCTACAGATTTTTCCCGAAAGCGGTGATTTTGTCAATAACATCTTATGTAAAACAGGCTTCAAAACACTCACACCTACAGGCTTAGGAAAAAAGGCAAAAATAACCGTAAAGGAGGAAAATCAAACTTCCATTGCCGAATTTGAAACCAATTCATTAGGAATGGGAAGTACCCCCCTTCTGTTGCAGACAGGGAAAAAATACATAGCAACAGCATTTTTTGAAGACGGCTCTTCAACGAGCACTTCATTGCCCGCTGTATTGAACTCGGGGTATGTGCTAACGGTAAATTCAGCACTAAAGGATAAGATTGCTGCCCAGTTCTCAGCGACTGATGATTTAGTCAATGGCCAAGAAATTTATTTAGTCGCGCAATACAATGGTCTTGTCTTCCATGCTGCCAAACAAAAATTCAATGCAGCAGAGGTCTTGTTTAATATTCCGAAGAAAAACCTTCCCTCCGGTGTATTACAATTGACCATTTTGACCGCGCAAATGGCGCCCCTCGCAGAAAGACTTGTCTTTAATTACAATACCGAGTCAACTTTACTGCCTGTTTCAATAGCACTCAATAAATCCAGCTTCACAATCCGTGATAAGGTAATCGCAAACCTCAACGTCCACTACGGCGACCGTGACACGTCAAAAGTTGCCGCACTCTCGGCTTCGGTTGTCAACCTGAGTAAGGTGGATTCTACCACAGACCGCTATTATTCGTCTATTGTCTCTGAACTTTTGCTGAAAGCTGATCTTCGCGGCTTTATCGAACGCCCCAATTATTACTTCGAGGATTTAACCAATATCAAAATTAATGATTTGGACAACCTTATGTTGATCCAAGGCTGGCGTAAATTGGATTGGAAAAGCTATGAAAATACCCCGGCCGCATCGTTTCTTCCGGAAAAAGGACTTACGGTATCCGGAACGGTAAAGAAAACGGCCCGTAAAGCTGTTGTACCAAATGCTAAAGTAACCATTATACCGACAAGCAACATGTTGCTAAGTTTAGATACACTGACCGATAGTAATGGTCGATTTGCTTTTGACGAGCTATTCTTTGCTGATAGTGTCAAGTTTATTGTAACAGGCGATGGTCCCAAGGAGAAAAAAAGAGTGGATATTATCATCGACGATCCGGTTAACCCTTCACTAAATAAAAGTAAAGATCAACCCCTGTTGATTAATGACATCAATACCAATCTGCTTACACAGCTAAAAAATAGTCAACAATTTCTTGGCGAATTGGAAGCAGCGGGCATTATCCAGAAGAGCATTCTATTGGAAGAGGTTCAGGTCAATAGGGTAAGAACAAATAAAGCGGACAAGAACTCCAGAAACCTGAATGGTCCGGGAAACGCCGATCAAGTCATATCCGCCGAAGATCTCTCCGCGTGTACAACACTGGAACAATGCCTTGCGGGACGATTAGTTGGTGTTATGTTTCGAAATGGTGTTCCGTATAGCACAAGGTCCATGGGATTAAATGGTGGGAACCCGATGCAAATTGTCCTTGATGGCATGTATATTGAAGCTGATCAAATTAATATGATTAATGTGGCAGATATTGCAAGTATAGAAGTGCTTCGTAGTATCGGCAATACGGCCATATATGGCATGTATGGCGGCAATGGTGTGATTGTGATAACTAGCAAATCGGGTGATGCGCTTTCTTCATCGTATACCCCTACAGGAATCGTCACAATTGTACCCAAGGGATTACATGTAAACCGAACTTTTTTCAAACCTCAATACGATGTGACAAACAAAAATGAACTACGACGTGATCTAAGAACGACAATCGCCTGGGAACCCAATCTGATTACTTCCAAAGACGGAAAAACACAGTTTGAATTTTTCACATCGGATGAACCGGGGAAATATAAAATAATTGTGGAAGGAATAAGCATGGATGGAAAAATCGCGCACTTCGAATATTTGATAGAGGTAAAACCACAATAGCAGCGCAAACAAATCGTTATATTTAAAACAAGAATATGCAACATATTAAAACCACAATAGACGATCATATTTTAAGTATTTTTCTCGACAGAGGAAAATCTAACGCCATCGACACGCAACTATTGAAGGAACTGATCGATACATTGGAAGCATCCCAACAGAATGAAGCTATCTATGGCACCATATTGATTGGAAAGGAAAACTTCTTCAGCGCAGGACTCGATCTTATCACTTTATTCCAATATGATGAAGAACAAATTAGGGAGTTCTGGAATTTATTCCTAGAAGCGACATCACTTTTAGCTGCCTTTCCAAAACCGCTCGTTGCTGCAATATCAGGCCACAGCCCTGCTGGAGGGTGCGTACTCGCCCTTTGCTGCGATTACCGGATTATGGCCGAAGGTAATTTTGTAATTGGCCTCAATGAAATTCCTGTCGGGCTCATCGTCCCCGAAAGTATATTTGAGCTATATGCTTTTTGGATCGGAAAAAGGACTGCGTATCAGAATTTGCTCGAAGGGAAATTGCTTTCTCCCGTAGAAGCCAAAAATCAGGGCCTTGTAGACGATATTGTTCCGTCAAATATACTCTTCAATACAGCAACAAAAAAAATAAAACAGATCACACAGTTCAACCAAAAAACCTGGACAACATCGAAACTGAACTTCCGAAAGGAAATAATCCTTAAATTGCGCGAGAATAGAGAAGAGACAATCCAGCGTATTCTCGAACAGTGGTGGCTTCCGTCAACACGCTCTATTTTAAAGTCAATCATCGAAAACTTGACTTCAAAGAAGTAATTTAAAACAAAATCATTATGAGAAATGTCTTTTTCTTTATTCTTATTTGTCTCACAGCAGCAACTATCTCCTGTAGAAATAACAAAAAAGAAGATAAAGCTGTAAAAATCATTCAGGATTCAGTTCCTGTGGATACGATACAAAAACGCGATACTCTTGAAAAAGAAGTAAAGAAACAGAACTCAGAAACATTGGAAGAAGTGCTCGAGAAACTTGCAAAGGCTTATTCAGAACAAGATAGCAAAACAATAAATTCGTATATACATCCCAAACTGGGGATTTACATTATCTATCGCCCAGGCGCACTAGACTCTTATGTACATCAAAACAGTTTCAATTTTTCTAAACCCGTACCGGAATACCATGCTTATGAAAAGTTAATATACAAGGGACCATTGAAGTCAGGAAAACTACCTATTTTTGATTGTGGTACGATGAAGTGGGACAAACTCGGATTCTATTATGATAGAAAATCTCGACCTAATGAATTGTCCCAAACGGCAAAGTTCATGAATGAAATTCTTGATGCCAAAATAAATAATACTGAAATGCAGCGACTAAGAAATTTAGAATCCAAAAGTTATAGAGCCATAATGACCTCTAATGAGCACGAAGAACCATTTGTTTTTCATGTGACAAAAGAAGGAGAAAAATGGTTTATTACAGTGATAGACCGCGCCTATGCCGGTTGCGATGCATAATACTTTGTACATTTTAGCCAAACTTAACGATAATGAAAAATTTAGATAAAGACATACAAAAGAAAATCGAAGATTGGTTAACCCCCAGTTATGATGAAAGAACTCGAAAGGAAGTTCAGGATTTAATCGATAGTAATGAGGAGACAGAACTTACCGATTCTTTTTACAAAGATCTGGAGTTTGGAACCGGAGGCTTGAGGGGCATTATGGGCGTAGGCTCCAATCGGATGAATAAGTACACGATTGGTAAAGCAACGCAGGGCCTGTCCAACTACCTTAAAAAACAGTTCCCAGACCAGGAGATCAAGGTAGCGGTATCTTATGACAGCCGTAATAATTCACAGGCTTTTGGGCAGCTCGTTGCCAACGTGTTTGCAGCCAACGGCATCAAAGTGCATCTGTTCACGTCTTTACGACCAACCCCCATGTTGTCCTTTGCCATCCGTCATTTTGGCTGTCAGAGCGGTGTGATGCTAACGGCTTCGCACAATCCAAAGGAATACAATGGTTATAAGGCCTACTGGAATGACGGCTGCCAGCTGACTGCCCCGCACGACAAAAATGTAATCGAGGAAGTAAACGCAATCCGTTCAGTCGATGATATCAAATTTGACGGAAATACACAAAATATCATTCCCGTCGGGGAAGAAATCGACCAGATCTACATCGACGCCAATAAAAAACTAAGCATTCATCCTGAAGCTGTATTAGCGCAAAAAGACTTAAAAATTGTTTTCTCTCCGATACACGGCACCGGCATTACCATTGTTCCTAAAATGCTAGCAGCCTGGGGCTTTGAAAATGTGTCCGTTGTTTCTGAGCAGGCTACTCCTGATGGCAACTTTCCAACGGTAATTTATCCGAATCCCGAAGAGGAAGATGCCATGGCCTTAGCCAAGAAAAAAGGGGAAGAAATTGATGCTGATCTTGTATTGGCAACAGACCCGGATGCTGACCGTGTAGGAATTGCCGTAAAAAATAACAAGGGACAGTTTCAGCTGCTCAATGGTAATCAGATCGGTAGTTTATTGATCTACTACGTCCTTAGTGCTAAAAGTGATCTTAAGCAGCTGGGATCTAATCCATATATCGTCAAAACGATTGTAACAACAAATCTGGAGGCAGACATTGCAGAACATTTTGGCGTGCCCTGTTATGAAACGCTCACTGGTTTTAAATATATTGGCGAACTGATGACCAAATTAGGCGATTCAGCACACTATCTGGCCGGCGGGGAAGAAAGCTATGGTTACCTTGTCGGTGATCTTGTGAGAGACAAGGATGCACCAAATGCCTGTGCTTTTCTGGCCGAGATGACCGCCTATTTCAAATCAAAAGGCAAAACAGTCTATGAGGTGCTCATGGATATCTACAAAGAATTTGGCTGCTACCAGGAAAAACTGATTTCTTTGACAAAAAAAGGAAAAGCTGGAGCCGAGGAAATTCAGGCTATGATGTCGGGGCTGCGCGCTAATTTACCGACTAGCCTTGGAGGTGTTCAGGTCAAGGAGATCCGTGATTATCAACTTTCCCAAACCACTGATATGCGTACCGGCGAGAAAACGGCGATCTCATTGCCTAAATCGGATGTGCTGCAGTTCATAACAGTCGCGGGTGATGTCATTTCGGCACGCCCATCGGGGACTGAGCCTAAAATCAAATTTTATTGTTCTGTAAAAGAAAGCTTAAAGGACACCGCAGACTATGCCGATGTACAAAAAGCTTTAGAAGAGAAGGTCGACCGTATGATGAAAGATATTGTAAACTAATGGAAAAGTGGAAGCTATTATCTTCTGAATATATCTGTAAAGAACCTTGGGCGACGTTGCGAAGAGATGCATGTGAGCTCCCTGATGGAAGAATCAACGACCATTATTATGTACTGGAATACCCCGATTGGGTAAACATGGTCGGAATTACTGAGGAGAATGAGCTCTTGGTCATTAAACAGTACCGACACGGAGCAGGCATCATTTCGTTGGAGATTCCAGCGGGCACTACAGAGCCGGAAGAAGACCCCAGGAATGCAGCTGTGCGTGAGATGCTTGAAGAAACAGGCTATGCATTTGACCAGATTGAAGAGATCGCCACGCTTTATGCCAACCCCGCAACGAGTGGCAATATTACCTATACCTATCTGATGACAGGAGGTAAAAAAGTTCAGGAACAGGCATTGGATGAACACGAAGAAATCGATGTTTACCTTATCCCGCTTGAAGAAGCAAAAGAAATGCTGCTGGACAATAAATTCAGTCAAGCATTACACGCTAGTGCTTTATTCTACGCTTTCAATAAATTAGGCTTGTTATAAAACAAGCCTAATTTTATTCTGTTTTTTTCGTTCATACTTTAATTTTCACTAGCCTTTTGATTTTTGTACCTTTGCATCATGGCAAGAGAAATTTTTGAAACTAAGCGAAAAGCCTTGAAAATAAATCTAAACCCAGAGATTTATGGTACTTTCGCAGAGATCGGTGCTGGACAGGAAGTCGCACGCAACTTTTTCAACGCAGGCGCCGCTTCAGGCACAATTGCTAAGACAATGTCAGCTTACGATATGGCATTTAGTGACGCAATTTATGGTGAGGAAGCGGATGGCCGATATGTCAGCAGAACGCGTGTAAAAAAAATGCTCTCCCATGAGTTCAATCTTCTTACACAAAGGCTTCATGGCGATAAATACTGTAACAAAAAGTTCTTTGCCTTTGCAGATACCGTAACAACACTCAATTTCACGAAGACAAATGAACCTCACGGTTGGATCGGACTTCGCTTCCAACATGAAGTTGGAGGTCCTACGAATGATATCATTGTCCATGTCAGACTGCTAGACAGCGACAACCAATTGCAACAAAAAGTTTTAGGCATTATTGGTGTCAATCTATTATTTGCTGCTTATTATTACGCAGAGAATGTGCAGACGATGATTGAATCATTAGTTGACAATCTTTCTGTTGGATCTGTAGAAATTGACCTGGTTAAACTCAACGGCCCACTCTTTGAAAATGTCAACCAACGTCTCATCAATTTATATCTGATTGCAAAAGGGTTTGCCAAAGCTGCAATATTTCAACCAGATGGCAAAGCAGTACAAATCAAAGATTACCTGTACAAAAAGAACATTATTTTACTCCGTACCAAATACCGTCAAAAATCACTTCCAAACTTTGATCTATTCAATCTTGCCGTTGAACAGTTCAAAAAAAATACCGGCGCAACAGACACCGATACTATTGTATTAATTGAGGTACTGATGGGAAATGTTTTGGAAGATACACATGAAATTACAGATGAAGATCTGCAAGAATTTGCATCTAGGGCGGATGAATTATGTGCTACAGGAAACAATATTATCGTCAGCAACTTTAGAAGAAACAATCACTTGGCAGAGTTTATAAGTAACTTTAAACCCAAAAATATCGGTATTGCAACAAACGTTTACAATTTAAAGAATATTTTCAATTCCGATAATTATAATAAAGAACTATACACCAATGAACTTCTTTCCTATATTTCAGGAATGTTCAATAAAAATGTGAAACTCTACGCCTATCCTTACCTCCTTAAAAAAGAAAATAAGATTATTACCACGCATAATATGCCAGTTTCTGAAGAAGCGAAACCGCTTTTTGAATTTTTAATTAAAAATGGATACATCATTGATATTGAAAATTACGATGAGAAATTTGTAAAAACCGTATAATAAGTGTTCTGCTAATTACAAGTTATAAAATAGCCCAATTGAATAAATTGGGCTATTTTATTTTGAACCTTCATGACGCTAATAAATGTATCATTGGAGGACAACAACGGACAAAGTAGATAATAGCAACATCATTCGGTCCGATTTTATACAAATGGCTGCTCTCTGAGCTAAAAGTCAGAAAAATGCATAGGCACAGCCTATAAGAATTTTTTATAGATGGAATAAAGGATTTTAAGATCATTATCACCCAAAAACGCCGTATTTACATCCTGCTGGACATAGTGAATCTTAAATGCTTTAATTGCTGCATCGACATTGCTCACATCGTATCCGATGATACGTAATGCCATTTTTGGATTAAAGTCTGCTGGTGGCGTCTCTAAATAGTCTTCATACCAAAAACCGAAGCCTTGATCGGCCAACTTTTTCCATGGGAAACGCGATGGATCGTTTTTCCGAGTTGGTGCTAGATCCATATGTCCTATGAAATTGGCCTGCGGAATTCTGTAGGTTGTCTTTAAATAAGTCAACAACTGCGTCAAGGCATTTATCTGTGCGTCAGTCCAAGGATCAGTGGTCCCATTATTGTCCAGCTCAATGCCAATAGAAGAAGAATTAAGATCTGTATCGTTGCCCCATTTTCCTAATCCAGCATGATGCGCACGAAAGAGATCATTGACCATCTGCACTACTTTTCCATCTCTACCGACCACATAATGGGAACTTACGCCTGCTTTCGCGGAATGAAATGTGCGGACGGTCTGCCCTAATGAATCCTGAGCTGTATGATGAATAACGACAAAATTGGGTTTACGGATACCAAAATTAATCGATGCAATCCATTGTTGATCTTTGACATTCACCTTCTCCAATTGACCGGTTACAGGCGATTGTTTGTACAGCTTTGAAAACTCCTTTGCCTGCTTCTTATATACCTTTTCAGTCTTCGCGTATTTTCCTCCTGCACAGGAAGCCAAGAATACTGCCGTGACACAAAAATTTAGGGATAACTTTAGTATGTTCATATTGAAATGTTTCAGCACAAACTAAGACAAATTTGCGAACAAAACCAAATTTATTCCCCTTATCCAGTTGCACTGCAGACGCACAACATCTTATTTTATTCTCCTTCTCCTTCTCCTTCTCCTTCTTCTCCTCCTGAGGAACAAAAATGGTTGCTTGTTGTAAAAAGTTAAGGCTGTTATTTGAGCTTACATATCAAATGACATAAAAAAAGGCAGTCCAACAAAATTTTGGACTGCCCTTTTTCTATAGTATCCGAAATTATGCTTCGGCGTACTCTTCAATGGAGGGACACGAACAGATCAATGTACGGTCACCTTGAGAATCGTTTACACGTCCCACTGAAGGCCAGAATTTACGTTCTCTTACATACTCCAACGGATATGCAGCTGTTTGACGACTGTAAGGTCTATCCCACTCATCTGCCGTTACAACCGAAGCGGTATGTGGTGCATGTTTCAGTACATTATTCGCTCGGTCTACCGCCCCGGTTTCAACCGCAGCGATCTCTTCACGAATAGCAACTAAGGCGTCACAGAAACGATCCAATTCAGCTTTAGACTCTGACTCGGTAGGTTCAACCATCAATGTTCCAGCAACAGGGAAAGAAACGGTCGGTGCGTGGAAACCATAGTCCATCAAACGTTTTGCAATATCTGCAACCTCAATACCAAAGTTTTTAAACCCACGACAATCTAAGATCATTTCGTGTGCGCAACGTCCATTTTTACCCGAATAAAGTACTGGATAGGCGTTTTCCAAACGTGCTTTGATATAGTTTGCGTTTAATATCGCGGTTCTAGTTGCATTTGTGAGACCTTCGCCACCCATCATGGAGATGTAAGCATGCGAAATAAGTAAGATCGAAGCCGAACCAAATGGGGCTGCCGAAACAGCAGAGATACCTTCTTCACCGGAAGTGGAAACCACTTCGTGGTTAGGCAAGAAAGGAACCAGATGTTTTGCAACACCAATAGGTCCCATACCTGGGCCGCCACCTCCGTGAGGAATACAGAATGTTTTATGGAGGTTTAAGTGACAAACATCGGCCCCAATATGACCTGGGCTTGTCAATCCAACCTGTGCATTCATGTTGGCTCCATCCATATAAACCTGGCCACCATTGGCATGCACAATTTCACAGACTTCAATAATAGACTCTTCAAATACACCGTGTGTAGATGGGTAAGTTACCATCAGTGAATTCAAGTTTGCAGCGTGCTCAGTCGCCTTCGCTCTTAAATCTGATATATCAATATTTCCAAATTCATCACATTTTACGACAACCACTTTCAAGCCTGCCATAGAAGCAGACGCAGGGTTCGTTCCGTGCGCTGAAGCAGGGATCAAACAGATATTACGTCCGTGATCACCGCGGCTCTCATGGTAAGCGCGAATAACCATCAAACCTGCATACTCCCCTTGCGCTCCTGAGTTTGGTTGGAAACTCATCTTCGCAAAACCTGTAATCTCAGCTAACCAATCATTCAATTCGCCAATCATTTGCATATATCCAGAAGTTTGATCTGCTGGAGCAAATGGGTGCAAACCACCGAATCTAGCCCAAGTAACGGGTACCATTTCCGCTGTAGCATTTAATTTCATGGTACATGAACCCAATGGAATCATCGAATGACAAAGTGATAAATCTTTTGCTTCCAACGATTTGATGTACCGTAACATCTCGTGTTCAGAGTGATAGCTATTAAAGTTTGGATGGGTTAAGTAGGCGGAAGTACGTACTAGATCGGCAGGGATTGAAGAACCTAAGTTTTCTTCCAATGTATCGAAATCGACATCATTCAATGTTTTACCTTGAATTTTAGCAAATACTTTGACGATCGTTTTAATATCTTCATAAGTCGTTGTTTCGTCGATAGCAATTGAAACTTCTGGACCATTATAATAAAAGTTCAATTCATTGTTTAACGCTTCTGACTTCAGTGCACCTGCATGAGCACCTAACTCTACCCGTAATGTATCAAAATAAGCCGTATTCATTTGGCTATAGCCCAATGATTGTAACGCTTGATCCAACAGATTGGCCAACGCATTGATGCGTGATGCTATATTTTTAATTCCTTGAGGCCCATGATACACGGCATAAAAAGAAGCCATAATCGCCAAAAGGGCTTGTGCAGTACAAATATTTGACGATGCTTTATCGCGGCGAATGTGCTGTTCACGCGTCTGTAAAGCCATACGCAACGCATATTTGCCATTCGAATCGGAAGTAACACCGATAATACGACCAGGGATATTACGTTTAAAGCTGTCGCGTGTCGCAAAATAGGCTGCGTGAGGTCCACCAAAGCCCATCGGCACACCAAAGCGCTGCGAATTACCAACAACAACATCTGCTCCCCATTCTCCCGGAGGCGTCAATAAGGCTAAACTCATCAGATCTGCCGCCGCACACACGGTAATGTCTTTACTGTGAGCTGATGCTGTAAACGACTTATAATCAACAATGGAACCGTCAGCTGCAGGATATTGAACAAATACTGCAAATACGTCATTTGTCAATTCTGATTCAGCAATAGCCGCAATTTTCAGCTCGATACCAAAAGACAACGCACGGGTCTTCAATACATCGACCGTCTGCGTGTAGGCATTATCAGAAACCAAAAACACATTTGCATCTTTATTTTTCCGGGCTGAATACAGCATAAACATAGCTTCAGCTGCAGCTGTTGCTTCATCTAATAAAGATGCGTTTGCTATTTCTAAACCAGTGAAATCACAAATTACAGTCTGGAAATTCAACAATGCTTGCAACCTACCTTGTGCAATCTCCGCCTGATAAGGAGTATACTGCGTATACCATCCCGGGTTTTCAAATACATTTCGTTGAATTACGCCCGGAAGGATTACATCGTAATAACCTTGACCAATAAAAGATTTAAAAACTTTATTTTTCTCAGCGATTTCCGCAATACGCTTTAAATAGGCGACCTCAGACAATGCTTTAGGAAGATTTAAAGGTTTTGGAGCACGAATTTGAGAAGGGACCGTTTGGTCAATAAGTTGGTCAATTGACGAAACGCCTAATTTGGCCAACATTTCATTCGCTTCAACTGGACTTGGGCCATTGTGGCGATTTTCGAATTTTTCTTGGAAGTGTATATTGCTCATGTGTGCAAAAAGTTAACGCTTATAGATGATAGTTAGCGACATAATAATTAGGCAATTAACTCTCTTATAAACAGTCGTTTTTTGGATGAGCAAAGATAGCAAAATAAATGACTGAAAACGAAGCAAAAAAGTGGATAAAAAGTCAGTTTTACTCGACTATTAAAATGCAATCGATTGTGTTTAATACGTTATTTTTAGAATAAACACAACCATACCGATTGATCATTATAAATATAACAAACAACCGACCGATCACTTGCTACAATTTTAAAAAAAGTGCTATTATCTGCTGCAATCTCCATGAATTTTTTCCTCTACATTCCTATTCTTTTTTGCAATGCCAATGAATTTTCAATACATTAGTATATGTACCAATTGTAAAGTGGCTTGGAAATAACGATAGGTAATTTTTGCCAAGAAATCTTGATCCCAACGACGTATTGCGTTCTCAAGAAATCTGAACAAAGAAACCATTATCCAGCGAGGGAAGCCCCTCTTTTGACAAATGATAAATAATCAAAAAAAATGAATATCATTTCTATTTAACAATTATAAACAGCGAAGTAACGATTATAAATCATGAGAAAACAGGTAACAGACAGCGTCCTTTTGGTAAGGCCCTCTGTCTTCCGCAAAAATGAACAGACTGCAGTCAACAATTTCTTCCAAAGGGATATTGAAAATCTCAGCATCGAAGAGGTCAATAAAGAAGCCCAAGGAGAGTTTGATGCGCTAGTAAATGAGTTGAAGTCACACGGCATATTAGTGACAGTCATTCAGGACGACGAAAAATCAGAAAGTCCCGACAGTATCTTTCCCAACAATATTGTATCCTTTCATCAGGATGGAAAAATAATCTTCTATCCCATGTTCGCTCCAAATCGCCGAAAAGAACATTTATTGGATTTCGAAGGTCCATTGAAACAGAACGGTTATTATGTAAAACTGACCAAAGATTTGAGCGATGCCGAAAACAATAAACAATATTTGGAAGGGACCGGCGCACTTGTCCTCGACCGAGCCAACCGTGTAGCCTACTGCGCTTTGTCAGAAAGGGCAGATCGCGATATGCTCGATGAATATTGCCGGACCGAAAACTATACACCGGTTGTATTCCATGCTTTTCAAACGGTCAATGGACAACGCAGACCGATCTATCACACCAATGTAGTGCTCGCGGTAGGTGAAGATTTTGCCATCTTATGTCCACAGGCAATTGACGATCCGTCTGAACTAAATACCCTCTTGAAGAGTTTAAAAGACACAGGCAAGGAGATTATCGAGATTAATGAAAACCAGCTTGAATCTTTTGCGGCAAACTGCCTCCAGGTGAGAAATAAATATGGGAATCGCTTTATTGTCCTGAGCAATCAGGCATTATCCTCACTGACGTTGTACCAAACCGCGCAGTTAGAAAAGCATGGTAAAATTATTCACCAGGATCTCCATGTGATCGAAACATGTGGTGGCGGAAGTGTACGCCACATGATGGCCGAAGTTTTTCTTCCAAAAGAAAAAGTCCTGAGCTAGCCCTCGAGCATAATGATGCTCCAAGGCAAATCGTTTTAAATAATCCCTTGTTGCCTGATCAGGATGATTTAATAAACAAATAAAACGCCCCTTAGGAGCAAGCAGAGGCCCCTAGGTGCGTTTTATTTTTAAAACATAGTGTTCCTATTTTTCATTCTTTTAGAACGAATACCTTAATCCCAATTGGAATTGATACGGGTTACCCGAAGGTGATACGATACCAGAGTTGTTTACATTATAATTAAACTGTTGCTTCGTAACGTCAAAAGGAATCAATTTCTCTCCAGCGGCGTCCTTTCCACCCAAAGCATATAAATTTTGATTACCCAAAGACTCATTGACGCCCCAAGTCTTTTTGAATAAATTGGCAACGTTGAAAAGATCGCCCGATATCTCCAATGCGTGGTTTTTATATAAACTGAATTTTTTCGCAATTCTCAGGTCAATTAAACCGTAAAAACCATTTACGCCACCATTACGTTCGGCTATTTTTCCTTCATATTTTTTGATATAATCTTTAAGGCTTTGACTCGCTTCTGGATTATTCAACAAATTATTCAGCCCTGTAATCAACTGTTTTGACGTATTGGGACTGTTGGGATCAAAGATAAAGGCCAGATCATTGTCTCCCGCCACAAAGTCTCCATTGATATTTCCTCCGGCCAATAAACTATATCGTGTACCACCAATACCTGAGTAACGTACCCCCACACTAACGCCATAGAATGTTGGCAAGGTACCATAGATTACAATCTTGTTGCGGAACTGATTATTCGAATAACTCATCTTGCTCAGATCGCGCGGATCGTCTTTCACAGCCAACGATAAGGTCGCTGTATTCGCCACGTTTCCGTTGAAAGAAGTATTATCTTTGGCATCATTCCAGGTATAGCTCACGGATATAGATCCATCTTTGAAATATTGATAACTTGCATCCAATACAACCGCAAACTGATTTACTTTTCCTTCAGAGTTTAATTCCAGTACACGTCCGAATTTATTGGAAATCCGTCCTTTTTTCCAATCCGGTGCTCCGTCAACAATCGATGCTGCGGGAACAAACACACCACGATTATCTTCATTCGTCAATCTGAAAAACGGATCCTGAACCATGTTACGATCTACATACATGTAGTTGTTACGCCCTAAATTCATATACCCTGAAAGACTCGCTTTCAACTTTTCAGTAAAGAAATGTGTATAAGATACATTGGCCTTGTATACTACTGGAATTTTAGCATCAGGTCCATAGGTATTGATCGTAGGCACTTGAAATTGTGCTAAGGTTGGTGTTGTTGACGGATCTTTTCTGTACCCCACAAAATCAGGTGTGGGCACATCACTGCCACGAACATCCACCGTCGCAAAATGCTTCCCATCGAAAGTCAAATTGTTGATGGTCATATAATTGTTAATATCAGACGCGAAGACTCCTGCTCCTACCCGGAAAAAGTCCTTTCGCTCTTCATTCACATCCCAAGTCATTTGGAAACGAGGCTGTACCACAAAGGATTTTAACTTATGATCTGTACGAACACCCACTTCTTTCAGCAATTCTTCGTTTAGTGGAGAAGTCGGATAATGTCCGTAATCCAATCTTAGGCCAGCAACTAGATCCAATCCCTTCGCCAACTTCGTTTGTAATTGCCCATATACACCGGCATTAAATATCTTACCGGCCACAGCTGGGTCACTTACCAAAGGAACCTCACGATAGTAAGCATATGGCTTCATGTCGTCAAAGTTTTGCATGGCCGTCTTTCCATCACTCGGTCTAAAGTGAAAGCGACCATTAACCTCACTTCCATAAATGGAGTTTGCATGGGTATACATCAAATCGACACCGAAGGTATAATTGATATTGTCGGTACTATAATAAATATTATCGACGAGCTGAAATACATTGTTTTTAAATGATTCCTGCGCAAAACGATGTCCACCCAATTGCAGTGTGGTCTTTTTATCTTCTCCAGCTACCTTGGAGACTGCATCTTCTACAATTGCACGGGGAATATTTTGACTTGGTAAAAGATCTCCCGGGCTACTTTTTTGATAGGTATAGAGATGCTGTACTTTCAATTCATTAGTTACCTTAGGGGAAATGGTCGTACGCAAAGTTGCCAATAGACTATTATCAATGTTTTTGTCATTCCCATAAGACTCATACAAGGTTATTGGTTTATTATCCTGCAAGCCCAACTTATTGTTGTCACTTGTGAAGTTATTTCGGACCGTCAATAGGTTATCTTCATTGATCTGCCAGTCAATTCGTCCAAAAATCGCATCAGACCCTCGCTTCTTATCAAATGCGCCGTATTGACGCTCATTCCCCAATCCGTATTTTTTACGTCCAATAGAGACAAACTCATCCAAGGTCGAGTTTGTCACATTAAATCTCTTCTCATCGGCTTCAGAATTGATATCGGCAATAATCAAGGGGCGGGCATCGCGCTGATGATCCCAAGCTACAAAATAATGCAATTTGTCTTTAATGATCGGACCGCCTAATGTAAACCCATATTGATACGTTGAAAAATCATTACTCCGTTTATTCCCTCTAATATCGTATGGACTGGATAACCAATCCGCCCTCGAATAAAGCCATGCACTTCCGTGCGTTTGATTTGTCCCCTGTTTAGTCACCGCACTCACTGTTCCCCCTCCAGCTCTTCCATAAGTCACGTCATACTGATTAGTAACCACTTTAAATTCACGAACGGCTTCTATTGAAATGGAGAAAGGAGCGCCACTACGGCTGGTTGTCGAACCTGCAGAAGTCGGATTTTTGGCATTCATACCATCAATGGTAAAATTGGTAGATGACCCCAGCTGGCCTCCTATATTATCTCCTTTGCTTAAAGGAGATAGATCCATCAACGAAGTAAAATTGCGACCGTTGACAGGCAATTTCGCTATATCTTTTGCTGTAACCGCGGTAGCAGCACCTAGGTTCTCGATTTTATTCTTTAGCGTACTTATTCCTGTTAATTCAACCGTTTCTAATACATTTGAGGTATTTTGGATAGGAATGATCAGACGGACAATATCGCCTTGATTTAAATTAAATCCCGAACGAACCTGTTCCCCATATCCTATATAAGTGACTTTAATTGTATATGGACCACCTAAAGGTAATTCCTTAAAGTTGAAATCGCCATTTGCATTCGTGGATGTCTTCGTTGTAAAAGCCTGTTGATTCATTACGCACTTCAATTGAAGCACCATGAACCCCTTTGTTGCGCTCGTCTGTGATCTTTCCGGAAAACCCTGCTTGCGTCGTTTGGGCATAAAGACCGGTCCCAAGCGCAACAGCACAAGTTGTAAGTAGAAATTCTTTCATTTAGTTGTTGATTTTTATAATGAAAGCAAAACTAAACTGAAACTATTAACAGAAACTAAACGAAATATTATGAAATTATAAACAAAACATTTTAAAGGATGTAAACCTAAAATGCAATCAATTTTTCAACAAATAAAGCGCTATCGGAACGTGCAGTAAAACCTTCCTTATCACGCAAATACCACAGAAATTAAATGGAAGGTTATTTGTCACCAATAACATAAAAACACGTCAGAAAAAAGTCAGCTGAAGCTGACTTCCTAATACAAAATCGTAAACTTAAAATCCAAAGGATTAAAATATTTGTAAAGATCCTTAAAGAGGTTATCGCCATGTTTAATGTAAAGTAAAGCGAAATTCTCAGATCTTTCCTGCAGCCCTCCGCCCGGAAAGAGTTTTTCCTTAACATGATCGATGTCGGTTAAAGCATGTTGGTGATTTCGCTTCTCGGCTTTCAACAGTTTTTTTTCTAAATTATTGATCGCTTTTTTTAACCGTGCTTTTACCGCCTCTGTACTTGGTCCTAAACTTGGATCAATTTTATGGGTTCGCAACTTTATCTTACCAAAAATGGCATTCAGCTCCATCCATTCGTCATTGAGATTCAGACGTTCTTTGGTATGGCGCCGTACATATTCCTTCTTCAGCACTTCTGCTGAACGAAAGATACTCTTAAACGTAAGATCAACGCGAAATAATTTAGCCGCTATTTTATCGTCTGTTATCATCGCGGAATTGCGTGGTATCAAAATTGGAAAATCGACCTGATATTGGTCAAAGTTAGACTTTAATTGCATCCAATAGACCATTTCGGCCCCACCGCCAATGTAAGCAAGATTAGGAAGTATAATTTCTTGATACATCGGGCGCATAACCACATTGGGACTGAAACGCTCGGGATAACGCTCGATTTCCTGCTCCAGCTCCGCCTTTGTAAAATAAATATGCTGATGCAATACTTCGTATCGACCGTCAGCAGTTAGCACTAGGCGTTCTCTAAATTCATCCGTTAAATAAAAGAAATTAATTTCACGTGCATGTACTTGAGTAGAAAAACCTTGTGACTCCAACTCCTCCGATCGAGAAGTTATTGCCTTAAAGCTATTTTCAGAGAAGATATCTTCCTTAATAATCGGCTTAAACAGTTCCTTCAACTCCCGATCATCCGCATCAATAATCAAAAGACCGTATGACTTAAACAGCTCATTGACCATATACCGGGTTGCATCTGCTAAACGATTGTGGTTTAGGTAGGCTTCTTCCACAATGCGTGTAAGCCGAGTAGAGTTTTCTGAAAGCCCTAAAATATTTGTATACTGCTTCACGGCGTCAACAATCGTCGTTGTATCCATTCTTCCGGTAGCAGAAACAGCCGGGGTATCCCAACTGATTTTCTTCCCAAAGACTTTGGTATGATTGATTTCTTCAAAATCATGATCTTCAGTCGCCATCCAATAGACTGGAATAAAATTTTTATCGGGATGTTTCTCCTTCAAATCTTCTGACAAACGTATCGCTGTCATGATTTTAAAAATGAAATACAAGGGTCCAGTAAAAATATTGAGCTGATGCCCCGTAGTGATCGTATAGGAATTCTGGTCGAGCAACAGTTCTATATTGGCAGCCACATTTGGAGAATTCTCTAATAGCTCGCCATATTGCTTTTGAAGGCGTTCAACGAGAATCTTCCTGTATTCAAATGGCCTCTTTTCTTCCAATTGCTTTTCAAAACCAGCCCAGGTAGGCCAATTTCCAATAAAAGGTTTTAAGGCTTCATCATGTGCTAAATAAGCCAATAAAGTCTTGGAGAAACTATTTGTTTCACTATATTCAATATAAGTTGCCTTCATCTGCAAATTGTGTTAATCTTTTGTTATTGTCAATCGATAAAGAAAATCCCGTAAAGTAACCTGAAATAGCAGGTTCTCTTTATCGTCCCAATAGTGCCAACAGGCTGGCATGACGCTGATTTTAAACAGCTATATAGCGTTTTAAATCGGGATTGCATGCGTACAAATGTATCGAGTTTGCCCCGACAAAATACTGAATTTTCACAAAAAGCTGGTGCTGCTTTTAAATTATATCATTTTACTGACAATTGCCGAGGAAAATAAATGGGTCTCCCTTATTCAAAGGAGACCCATTTGTTTTAATATCAAATATAAGCTAATAAAACTATTTCCTTACAATCTGCCCATATAGATCGAAATCTTCGGCACGGTCAATTTTTACCTGAACAAAATCACCAATACGTGCATAAGAATCTGCAGCAGGAATCAAGACCTCATTGTCAACCTCTGGGGAGTCGTATTCTGTGCGGCCAATAAAGTAATCACCATCTATACGATCAACCAGCACTTTATAGGTATGACCAACCTTAGACTGATTGATATCATACGAAATCCCTTGCTGCACCTCCATAATCGCTTCGACACGCTCCTCTTTTACTTCCTGAGGTACATTATCCTCCAAAGTATGTGCGTGTGTTTTTTCTTCGTGAGAATAAGTAAAACAACCTAACCTGTCAAAACGAGTCTCTTCAACCCAGTCTAACATCTCCTGAAAGTCCTGTTCAGTTTCACCTGGATAACCACAAATTAATGTAGTACGCAAGGCGATATCCGGAACTTTGTCACGTATTGCATGGACAAGGTCAATCTGCTTCTGTTTCGTTGTACCTCTGCGCATCGACTTCAACATCGGATCAGATATATGTTGCAGTGGCATATCTAAGTAATTACAGATATTTGAACGTTCATTCATGGCGTCCAAAATATCCATTGGAAACCCCGAAGGATAGGCATACTGCAGTCGGATCCATTCGATACCATCGACATCAGATAAATGGCGCATGAGATCAGAAAGATTACGCTTTCCATAGATGTCGAGGCCATAATAAGTTAGATCCTGCGCTATTAAAATCAATTCTTTGGTACCGTTCGAAGCAAGGAATTTAGCTTCTTTCACAAGATCTTCAATGGATTTGGAAACATGCTTACCACGCATCAAAGGAATTGCGCAGAAAGAACATGGGCGGTTACACCCCTCGGCAATTTTAAAATAAGAAAAATGAGAAGGTGTTGTCAATAGTCGCTCACCGAGCAATTCGTGCCGATAATCGGCACCAATGGACGTCAATAGATCCGGCAAATCGTTCGTACCGAAAAAAGCATCAACATTGGGGATTTCAGACTGCAACTCTGGTTTATACCGTTCTGAAAGACAACCAGTAACGATCACTTTATTGATTTTTCCCTGTTCTTTTAGATCTGAATATTGCAAGATGGCATCAATTGATTCCTGTTTCGCATTATCAATAAAACCGCAGGTATTGATCACGACAATATCATTCGCCTGTATATTGGATGCTTCATGAACAACTTCCATCTGATTGCCTTTCAACTGGCCCATCAGAACTTCACTATCGTGAATATTTTTCGAACAGCCCAAAGTCACCACGTTGACACGTGGTTTATTGATCAAAGGCGCTGGTTTCGCGTATTTTGTCTTCATATGATTAGAAGGCAGACTCTATTTAAAAAGGGAGTCTACAAATTCCTTTTTGTTAAACAACTGAAGATCACCAATTTTCTCTCCTACACCAATATATTTCACGGGGATCTTAAATTGATCGGATATACCGATAACTACACCACCCTTAGCTGTTCCATCGAGCTTCGTTAATGCTAAGGCATTCACATCTGTTGCCTGCGTAAATTGTGTACACTGCTCAATGGCATTTTGTCCTGTCGACGCATCCAAAACCAATAAGATTTCATGTGGAGCCCCCGGAACAACCTTTTGCATAACATTCTTGATCTTAGTCAGCTCATTCATTAAGCCAACCTTATTGTGCAACCGCCCTGCCGTATCTATGATACAGACATCTTCACCATTAGCGACAGCGGATTTTACGGTATCATAAGCCACTGAAGCGGGGTCTGAACCCATGGCTTGAGCGACAACACGAACGCCAACACGCTCGCCCCATAATTTAAGTTGATCAACGGCTGCAGCACGAAAGGTATCCGCAGCACCCAATACAACTTTGCTGCCAGCTTGCTTCAGCTGATGAGCCAGTTTGCCAATAGTTGTTGTTTTACCAACCCCATTAACACCCACAACCATAATAACATAGGGCTTATGCTCACCATAATTGAAATGTTCGAAATCAGCGCTATTATTTTCTGCCAGTAACGTTTGAATTTCCTCCTTCAAGAGATTATTTAGCTCTGAAGTGGAAACGTACTTATCTCGGGCAACACGGGCTTGTATGCGATCAATGATTTTTAAAGTCGTCTTAACCCCCACATCAGAAGTAACCAAAACTTCTTCCAGATTATCCAATACATCGTCATCCACAGTTGACTTACCAACTACAGCTTTTGTAATCTTGGATAGAAAGCCTTCTTTTGTTTTTTCCAAACCCTTATCTAAGGCCTGTTCTTCTTCTTGTGTTTGTGGTTTTTTCTTAAAAAAATCAAATAATCCCATGGAATGTGTAGTGAAAATTGATGTCCAAATATAAACAAATGTCCTCAACAAAAAAAGCCCTTTCGGTAGGATACCAAAACGGCTATTTTTATCGAATTCTTTTTAAAGAAAAACTTTAAAAAAGGAAAATACTACTCGTTATTTTTGAGCTGCTGCAACGACGTCTTTCACTTTATCGTTGTGAACCATACCTTCTTTGAAAGTATACGCGCCAGTTTTTGCAGATTTAGTAGTAATAATAACCTTTGTAAATTCTTTACCGCCACCTTTTTGTAACGATGCAACTGCTTTCTTTGCCATGGTATATTAATATTTTACTTAACATCTCTTTCAAGTGCCAAGATATGTGACTTACTTAATTTCTTTATGAACAGTAACTTTTCTCAATACTGGGTTGAATTTTTTCAACTCTAAACGCTCAGTTGTGTTCTTTTTGTTTTTAGTAGTGATGTAACGAGACATTCCCGGAAGACCACTTTCTTTGTGTTCAGTACATTCTAAGATAACTTGTACTCTATTTCCTTTTTTAGCCATTGTTTTACTTTATTTTGAATCCTATTAGGATTGAAATTTCATGAATAATCTTAATGTAACAGGCGCGACAATCAATTAGATTGAGCCTTTAACGATAAATTTATTGATCGCTGCTGTAATCCCGTTCTTGTTGATAGTCTTGATAGCAGAAGTAGATACTTTCAACGTAATCCAACGATCTTCTTCTGGAATGTAAAAACGTTTAGTTTGTAAATTTGGATAGAATTTACGTTTAGTTTTAACGTTTGAGTGAGAAACGTTATTCCCTGTTAACGCCGCTTTGCCTGTTAAATCACAAATTCTTGACATGATATTATTTTTTTGTTGTCTTTATTACAATATGTTAATACTTTGCACTCTCTGCAAAGAGTTTGCAAATATCTATATTTTTTTTTAGATAAGCAACAAGATGATTGGAATTATTTTTAAAAATAGTTCTACATAGGACGGGTATCGACAAAAATAAAGGATTTTATTGTATTATATTTGCTCTGTAAAGAAAAATAGTTTTCAACAATTCACATTTATGAACAAATATCTTCGCAAGGGTATAAGAGAAATAATCATCGGTGTCGTACTGGTGATAGGGGGATATTATCTCATGGAACAACGCTCCAACTGGTATAAGGTCGCTATGCTGATTGGAGTCATTGTATTTAGTGTCGGCTTCCTGACTTTAATCTATCGCATGATTCGTAAGGTAGACCGCGATGCCCTTATTGAGATGCGCGGGGAAGGACATAAAAAAGATAAAGAAGGGAATGCTGAACAAAACTAGAGCTGTAGTTTTAAAAACAACAAACTATTCGGAAAGCAGCCTCGTTGCCCAGCTATATACCGAACATTTTGGCATGCAATCTTATCTTATTACCGGAGCAAGGAAGCCTAAAGCAAAAATCAAGGCCAATATTCTCCAACCTTTACATTTATTGGAAATAGTCGCCACACATAAAGATAATGGTTTGCTACAGCGGATCTCCGAAGCACGTCAAGCACCTGCACTGCAAGAAATACCTTACGATATCGTCAAAAGTTCGCTGGCCCTTTTTCTGAATGAAATACTTTATAAAATACTGAAGGAACAAGAACATGATAGCTACCTTTTTGAATTTATTCATCAATCTATACTTTGGCTGGATCAAAGTCATTCAAACCTGGCCAATTTTCATCTCGTCTTTTTAATAAAACTCACACGCTTCCTTGGGTTCTATCCGGCCAAATCTAAACAAGTACTCCCCTATTTCAATCTTCACGAAGCAACCTTTTCAGATAGTCTACCCGAACATCCGCTTGTTTTACAAGAACCACATACGTCAATTTTTAGAAATTTAATTGATTCCGAATATTCAAATTGCGATCGAATTAAGATGAGCAGCTCAGATAGACAATTTTTGTTGGAAAAAGTACTTGATTTCTATCGCTTGCACCGTACAAATTTTAAAGAAATAAAATCGCTCTACATTCTCGAAGAGATTTTTCGATAAGAGTGTACGATTTAACTGAATATTTAGCCTATAGGCTCCAGCTAGCTATCGACTTGTCTACAATAATTGATCTCTTGGATAAATTCTTGGTACATTTATTGTAACAAAGCTGAAATAACATGTAGTTTACTAACATAATTTTCACCAAAAAAAGTATTAATAATATGGAACTTAAAGAAGCCTTTTTAAAAGTTGTTCGAGACAACTATGCAAATTTTGAGGGTAGAGCCCGTCGAAAAGAATATTGGATGTTCGTTCTCGCTGTATTTGTTTTATTTTTTGCACTCGGTATCGTTGGCGGTATTTTGTCGGTTGTAAGCGATACTTTAGCGAGTTTGTTTTACGGTATCATGGGGCTAGCGTATTTAGCGTTATTGATTCCTGCGATAGCCGTTACTGTAAGAAGACTTCATGACACAAATAAATCGGGCTGGTTTATCCTGGTTTCCTTAATTCCATTTGTTGGAAGTCTATATTTACTTTACTTAGAAATTCTAGAGGGTGATAAAGGTCCGAATCAATATGGACCAGATCCTAAGGCTGTTGAAAATGCTTCAAACCATCCTTTTAATCAAAGCCAAGATCCATTTGGTTCTGCTCGTACGCAAGATCCATTTGGAAATTCACAAATTGGAAGTTCGCAGCCTTCAAATCCAACACCGCCGGCACCTGACAAAGATCCCTTCGCTTAGGTTCTAAAACCTTATAAAAAAAGCTTTCACAGGAATGTGGAAGCTTTTTTTATGCTGTGTTGTTAATGTCTATGCTTTTTCTTTTGTTGCCCGGGAGCAAATTCCCGTGCAGATCGTTCTCCATAGTATTTTTTTGCTTGCCCAGGAGGCATTTTTTTCGGTCCACGTCCATGACCGTGACTATGGTGTGTTGAATAACATGCCGACATCGAAATCATGATGACCGCAGAAAGAACTAATGCTAAAGTACCCTTCATTTTTAAATTGAAAATTTAAGTACTTTTATAAACAATTATCAGTCCAAACTCAATTATCAAAGCCTCAGTCTCATTTTTTTGCTACCAAAAACCCTAAACAATATCTGCTAAAAAATAAAAAAGCCTATGCTGTTCGCATAGGCCTTTTCACAATAAATATATCTTCAATCTAATTAGATAACTCTTACATTTACCGCATTAAGACCTTTACGGCCTTGTTCAACTTCGTAAGATACACTATCATTCTCACGAACTTTGTCTACTAATCCCGAAACGTGAACAAAAATTTCGCTCTCGCCGGAGTTAGGGATGATGAAACCGAAACCTTTGGTTTCATTAAAGAATTTTACTTTACCTTCTTGCATGGCACTATATTATTAATTTCCCTAAAGGTATAGAAATAAAATCAAAAATTTTAACCTTTTTATTTTTTTTACCCGTTAAACTTTTTCATCAACTTTGGCTCCAATCTTGTAGCAATGCGATAATAGCAATCGTATTATTAGAAAAAACTTTAAGACAAAAAATATGAAAAAAATAGTGTTAGGACTTGCCTTTTTAGGTTTTATGACTCAATTAAATGCGCAACAAATGGTTAATAAAGAGTTTGTATCCACGGTGGGACGTGCAGAAGAGGAAGTAACTCCCGACATCATCTATATTGATGTGACGCTAAAAGAGTTTTATGAAAACGGTAACACCAAGAAAAAAGCGGCAATAGACAAATTAGAAAAAGATCTGTTTGATTCGGCAACAAAAGCTGGTGTCAAAAAAGAAGATTTTACCATCCAAAACATCTGGAGCTACAATGTACCGGACAAAAAGAAAAAAGACACCGATATTCTGCTTTCTAGACAGTATCGTATTAAGGTAACCAACTTGAATAATTTGGATCAATTACTCGATGGCGTCGACAAAGCGGGTATCCAAAGTACTTATATCAGTGAGTACGATTACTCGAAGAAAAAAGAACTGGAAAAAAGCTTAAAAACCAAAGCAGTATTGGATGCCAAAGTCAATGCACAGATTTTAGCAGAAGCAGCAGGGCAAAAAATCGGAAAGGCTATTGTATTGTCTGAAACACCGCAGCAGATTATCTTTGGCGTTCAGCCAATGATGCGCAATGCGATGTATAAAGGTGCAATGGAGCAAGCTGCAGATAGTGCTGGCAGTGGCGGACTTGACTTAAATATCAGACCGATGAAAGTAACAAGTGAGATCAGCGCTTCGTTCGAATTATTGTAATCATGCATCGAGAGAAAACTCCAGCAGATAAATTAAAACAAATTGACCAAGATTTCGGTTGGATAGACCGAATATCTTGGTTAATGGATAATCAGTTTAAAATTGGAGGCTTTCGGTTTGGCCTAGATCCGCTGTTAAATCTTATTCCCCTAGGCGGTGCGATAGCAGGCTTTGGTACATCTTTAATCCTTGTACTTGCCATGTGGCGTAACGGCGCCAGCCCCAAGCTCGTTATACGGATGCTTTTAAACATCTCGCTGGATGCGATTCTTGGTAGCATTCCACTTCTCGGAAACTTGCTCGATTTTTTTAGCAAGGCCAACCAAAAGAACATCAAATTACTCAGACAACACTATTACGAAGGAAAACATACCGGATCGGGCATTGGAATCATCATCAGTATACTAATTGTTTTTTTGCTCCTCATCTCGGTTACATTATATCTTATTTGGACCTTTTTTTCTTGGGCTTTCTCACTTCTTAATGGTGGCTAGAAACTGCTATTCTTAACACATTTCGGCAAAAATGGATTCCTTTGTGGGGAAACAATTGCATATATCCAATATCTATTTAATAATTTTGATGTCGATAGTCATCTCGTATGCTGTCAAAAACTTAATCCCGATTTTAAAATGAGTAAAAAAAGAATATTTGCACTGATTCTAATCGCCGTCATGTTGACCGCTATTTTGACTAACCCAAGCAAAGAGGAACACGAAAAGATTGTACGGGCTAAAGCTGAGCAGCTGTTGAAAAGCCAGCTTCACGCAAAAGATCAGCAGTTCTTCGGATTGGGGATGCAGCTCTTTGGTAATGATATTGTCGATAAATTCATTCAAACCTCAGTCGTGGTAGACAACTACTATTTATTTTCCTTGACAAAAATCAAATGGCAAGGTACCGAACAGATCATCGGTGGAGGAGCTTTCAAACATATTTGGCTGAGTCCAAAAATTGATGAAAAAGCAGACGAAATTATTGCAGCGCTCAAAAAGATCTAATATGCCTTTAGAAATACTTTACGAAGACGAATCCATCGTTGCCATCAATAAACCGCATGGACTATTGGTACACCGGTCTTCTATCGCGCGCGATGCCTCAGAATTTGCGCTACAGCTACTTCGGGATCAGTTAGGGAAAACAGTTTATCCTGCACATCGTTTGGACAGGAAGACCGGGGGCATACTGCTATTTTCCCTTAATAAGGAGACTGACCAATATTTACAAAAAAGTTTTCAAGAGCGTAAGGTAGACAAAAAATACCTCGCCGTCCTGAGGGGCTTCGCGCCAGCAGAAGGACTGATTGATTATCCCTTGAAAAGAGACGATGGTACAACTCAGGAAGCACAGACATCTTTTCGTTTGCTTGCTCAAAGTGAGCTGTCCGTTCCTTTCGGAAAATTTCCGACATCGCGATATAGTCTCGTTGAGGCCAATCCCATTACGGGACGTATGCATCAGTTGCGTCGCCATTTTGCGCATATCTTCCATCCTATTATTGGCGATCGCCCGCATGGATGCAACAAACAAAACAAGTTTTGGAAAGATACGTACCAAATGGATACCATGCTCTTACATGCATCGGAGCTCACCTTTAAACACCCTTTATCGGGTGAAGACGTACATATCAAAGCGGCCTTGCAAGCTGATTTCGAACGCGTATTGGAAATACTAAACCTCAATGACAGATGCTAAAGCTAATTTTAGAAGCCTTTATCCGTATATCTAGCATTACCGCAGCTTCTGGGATTGTCTAGATGATCACCGACCGTCTATTCCCTTAAAGTCAACAATTAAATCGATTGTTCTAAAATAGATTCACAGTGAGGAATCACGTATATTTTATTAAATTTGCAGCTGACTAAAACTTAATTTTTATGTTAAAAAATACTGCCCTTTCGGAGACGCACATTGCTTTAGGAGCAAAAATGGTTCCCTTTGCAGGCTTCAACATGCCGGTACAATATACGGGCATTAATGATGAGCACGAAACAGTTCGTACAGGTGTAGGAGTTTTTGATGTAAGCCATATGGGTGAATTCATCCTAAAAGGTGAAAAAGCCCTGGACCTACTTCAAAAAATCTCTTCCAATGATGTGTCAAAATTATACGATGGCAAAGTTCAATATGCTTATATCCCAAATGAAACTGGCGGTGTAGTTGATGACTTCCTAACTTACCGTATAGACGATAAAACGTATTTTTTGGTTGTAAACGCATCGAATATTGAAAAAGATTGGAACTGGATATCAAAGTATAATACGGATGGTGTAGAGATGAAAAATATCTCAGATCAAACTTCCTTATTTGCTGTTCAAGGCCCTAAGGCTGCTGATGCACTTCAATCGCTTACGGATATCGAATTAGCTCCCATGGAATATTACACTTTTGCAAAAGGTACATTTGCGGGTGTAGAGAATGTTTTGGTCTCTGCAACAGGATATACTGGCGCTGGTGGTTTTGAAATCTATGTGGCCAATGAAGATGCTCAGAAAGTTTGGGACGCTATTTTTGAGGCGGGTAAGCCTTATGGAATCAAACCAATTGGTTTGGGTGCCCGCGATACCCTACGCTTAGAAATGGGCTTCTGTCTATATGGAAATGATATCGATGATAATACATCGCCCTTAGAAGGTGGCTTGGGGTGGGTAACGAAGTTTACAAAAGACTTTGTGAACGCTAAAGCACTCAAAGCGGAGAAAGAGGCTGGTTTGAAGAAAAAGCTTGTTGGTTTCGAAATGATTGATAGGGGTATTCCACGTCATGATTACGAAATTGTCGATGCCGAAGGAAATGTAATTGGACGTGTGACTTCGGGAACGCAATCACCAACATTAAAAAAATCAATTGGATTGGGTTATGTGGATACAGCTTTTTCAAAAGATGGTAGTGAAATCTTCATTCTGATCCGTAATCAAAAAATCAAAGCAAAAGTAACAAAACCACCATTTGTGAAGTAAAAAAAAGAAGCCTGCTTGACGCGAGGGCACTGAAAAAGTCCCC